>DQGF01000157.1:0-1523 GCA_003525045.1 Pseudomonas sp.
GATGAACACCGCAATCCCGTAGGAGCGAGGCTTGCCCGCGAAGGCGTCCGCCCAGACAACACATATCCAGAGGTAGCCTCGATGCACTTCGACCTGACCGACCTGCGCCTCTACCTGAACATCCTCGACAGCGGCAACATCACCGCCGGCGCTGCCCGCAGCCATTTATCCCTGGCAGCGGCCAGTGCGCGAATCCGCGCCATGGAGTCTTCGCTCGGCATCGATTTTCTGCAACGCGGTCGGCGCGGTGTCACGCCCACACCCGCTGGCAAAGCGCTGGCACAGCACGCCCGCGTCCTGCTGCAACAGGCCGAACGCATGCAGCAGGACCTGACCGAATATGCCAAAGGCGTCAAAGGCCAGGTGCGACTGCTGTGCAATACCACCGCGATCACCGAGTACCTGCCGGAACTGCTTGCGGACTTCCTGCGCGGCCACCCCAACCTCGACATCGACCTGCAAGAACTGCCCAGCACCCGCATCACCCACGCCTTGCGCCAGGGCGCGGCAGACCTCGGTATCGTGTCCGACGCCGTAGACACCGACGACTTGGAAACCCGCCCGTTTCGTGACGATCCGCTGGTGCTGATCATGCCGCGCGATCATCCCTTGGCCGACGCCGGAGCAGTGAGCTTCAGCGACACCTTGCATCACGACTACGTCGGCCTGAACGCCAACAGCGCCTTGGCCGTGTACCTGGAAGAACAGGCACTGCACAGCGGCTCACGCCTGCAGATCCGTATCCGCGCCGATGGCTTCGACGGGGTGATGCGCATGGTCGCCCGGGGGGCGGGGCTAGCGATCGTGCCACTCGCTGCAGTCGAACGCAGGTCCAGCGAAACGTCCTTCAAGAGCCTCGCCCTGCAAGAAGCCTGGGCCCAGCGAAAGTTGCTGCTCTGCGCCCGGGACTTCGCGGTGTTGCCCGGTTACGCCAAGGCCTTGCTGCACGCCTTGACGCTTTAGTTTGGGTCACCGCGCGTTTTCGGACAGCTCGATGTCGAGCACAGACAACTGACCGGTGCATGGGCGCTATAGGGTGCGACTTCAGTTCTTCTGCGCTACTTCCCATATCACGCTCGGAGTCCACATGACCGCACCTATTACCGTTCTTCGCGACACCCACCCGCTGCCCGTACTCGACGCCTGCAAATGGGAAAAACTCGAAGGCGACCCGCACACCGTCAACCTCAACGCCTACACCAGCGAAGACGGCAGCAAGATCATGGGCACCTGGATCTGCACGCCGGGCAAGTGGTATGTGGAGTATGTGAAGTGGGAATACTGCCATTTCCAGGAAGGCTACTGCGTCATCACCCCCGAAGGCATGGCGCCGATCCATCTGCGCGCCGGTGATATTTTTGTCATTGAGCCGGGGATGAAAGGCACGTGGGAAGTGGTTGAAACCGTGCGCAAGTATTTCGTGTTTGCCTGATGCAAAAAAACCGGGAGATCACCCGACGTGATTTCCCGGCAAGTACGCTCTCAGCGATGACAGTTCAGCTCTGTGGCGAGGGAGCTTGCTC
>DQGF01000157.1:1792-3893 GCA_003525045.1 Pseudomonas sp.
GAGGGAGCTTGCTCCCGCTCGGCTGCGCAGCAGTCGTAAAAGCGGCCAAATGCGTTTGTCACTGAAACACCGCATTCGCCGGTTTCGGGTCCGCTTCGCGAACCAGCGGGAGCAAGCTCCCTCGCCACAAAAGCCCCTGTTTGGCACAAATCGTTATTGCGGTTTGCGATAGCTGTTGATGATCGCCGAGAAGTCCTTGCCACCCTCCCCACGCTGACTCATCGCCTGATACAACTGCTGCGCCACCGCGCCGAGCACCACCGGCTGGTGCGCCTGGCGTGCCGCTTCAGTGGCCAGCCCCAGATCCTTGAGCATCAGTTCGGCACCGAAACCACCGGTATAGCCGCGGGTCGCCGGCGCCGTTTCGACGATGCCCGGCCATGGGTTGTACATCTCCGAACTCCAGCAACGCCCGGTGGAACTGTTGATCACGCCCGCCAGCACGGTGCTGTCAATCCCCAGGGCCTCGCCCAGCGCCATGGCTTCGCTGACGCCGACCATGGAAATCCCCAGTAGCAGGTTGTTGCAGATCTTGGCGATTTGCCCGGTGCCGACTTCGCCGCAATGGACGATGTTGCGGCCCATCTGCGCCAGCACCGGTTGCAAGGTGGCGAACAATTCAGGGGTGGCGCCAACCATAAAGGTCAGGGTTCCGGCCGCTGCACCGCCGGTACCGCCGGAGACCGGCGCATCGGCCATGGCCACGCCTTGTTTGGCGGCGGCTGCGGCAACATCCCGTGCCGTCTGCGGATCGATGGTGCTGCAATCCACGGCCGGCACACCGTTGGCGATTCCCGCCAGCACGCCGTCCTCACCCAGCCAGACACTGCGTACATGCACCGCAGCTGGCAGCATGGTGATCACCAGCTCCGCACCTTGAGCCGCTTCACGGGCCGATGCGCTGATGCTGCCGCCCAGTTGCTCCAGCTCTGCGAGTACGGTTTTGTTCAGGTCGACCAGCCGCAGCGAATGACCGGCCTTGATCAGGTTGCGCGCCATCGGCGCGCCCATGTTGCCGAGACCGATAAAAGCGATTTTCATGTCCGGCTCCTTAACGCAAGTTGATGGTCGTGTTCACACCGTCGTTGACGCTGTCGTCATCGAACCAGCGACTGGTGACAGTCTTGGTTTGAGTGTAGAACTGCACCACTTGCTTGCCATACGGGCCGAGGTCGCCGAGTTTGGAACCGCGCGAACCGGTGAAGCTGAAGAACGGCACCGGTACCGGAATCGGAATGTTGATACCGACCTGGCCGACGTCGATTTCGGTCTGGAATTTACGCGCCGCCGCACCGCTCTGGGTGAACAACCCCGTGCCGTTGCCGAACGGGTTGGCATTGACCAGCGCGATAGCCTCGTCGAGGGTAGCGACTTCCAGCACGACCAGCACCGGGCCGAAGATTTCCTGGGTATAGATCTGCATCTCGGGCGTCACGCCGGAGAACAGGGTCGGGCCGACAAAGTTGCCCTTCTCGAAGCCTGGAACGGTAACGTCGCGACCATCCAACTCAAGCTTGGCGCCTTCTTTGATGCCACTTTCGATCAGGTCGAGAATCCGCGCCTTCGCACGTTTGGAAATCACCGGCCCCACATCAGTACCCGGCTCGCTGCCGGCATTCACCTTGAGTTTCTGCGCCAGTGCCTTCAGGTCCGGCAGCCATTGCTTGGCCGCGCCCACCAACACCACCACCGAAGTGGCCATGCAACGTTGACCGGCGGCACCGAAACCAGCACCCACCAGCGCATTGAGCGCTTGTACGCGATTGGCATCCGGCAGCACCACGGCGTGGTTTTTCGCGCCCATCATTGATTGCACGCGCTTGCCATGTTTACCGGCCAGGTCATAGACGTGAGTACCGACAGCAGTCGAACCAACGAAAGACACAGCCTTGATATCTTTGTGTGTGCAAAGCGCATCCACCACATCTTTGCCGCCGTGCACGACATTGAGTCCCCCCGCCGGAACGCCGGCCTCGATCGCCAGTTCCACCAGCAGCATGGTCGACATCGGGTCCTGTTCGGACGGCTTGAGCACGAAGGTGTTGCCGCAGGCGATGGCCATCGGGAACATCCACAGCGGAATCATCGCCGGGAAGTTGAA
>DQGF01000157.1:4210-4473 GCA_003525045.1 Pseudomonas sp.
AAGTTGAACGGGGTGATGCCGGCACAGACGCCGATTGGCTGACGCAGGGTGTAGGTATCGACGCCGCCAGCGACGTTCTCGGCGAACTCGCCCATTTGCAGGCTGCCGATGGAGCAGGCGTGTTCAACCACTTCCAGGCCGCGGAAGATATCGCCTTCAGCGTCGGCGATGGTTTTGCCCTGTTCGTTGCTGAGCACCACGGCGATACGCTTGGAGTGCTCGCGAATCAACGCCTGGAGCTTGAGCATGATGCGCATCCGCGC
>DQGF01000250.1:0-2390 GCA_003525045.1 Pseudomonas sp.
CTACCGCGACGCCCACGCCCATCTCGACGGCGACGTCGACCAGAGTCGCGGCGCGACCACCACCTACGGCGAGGCCTATCACTACGCCGAACCCTACGCCGCCCTCGGCGACCGCTACCAGTTCTACGAAGACCTGCCACCGGAAACCGGCTACTTCTACGCCCGCCTGCAACACGAACGTTACCTGAATGACCAGACCCGCCTCAGCGGCACCAGCAGCAGCGCGACCCTGGCCCCCGGCCAAGTCCTGAAAATCTCCGGCGGCGCGCCCCAGGCCTTCGCCCGCGGCACGGTGATCACCCGGCTGAGCACCCGCGCCGCCCGCGATGCCAGCTTCGAAGCCCACTTCCAGGCCATCCCTTATTCGGAAAGCGTGTGCTTCCGACCACCACTGCTGGCCAAGCCGCAGATCGCCGGCACCGTCCCGGCCCGGGTCAGCAACCCGCAAAAACACGACCCCTACGCCGAAATCGACGTCGAAGGGCGCTACCGCGTGCACTTCCTGTTCGACCGCGACACCTGGAAACCCGGCCAGGAAAGCATGTGGCTGCGCCTGGCCCGACCTTACGCCGGCGACACTCACGGCCTGCATTTGCCGCTGATTGCCGGCACCGAAGTGGCGGTGGCCTTCGAACAGGGCGATCCGGATCGGCCGTACATCGCCCACGCCCTGCACGACAGCCAGCACCCGGACCACGTGACCCTGCGCGCACGCAATTACAAGCGCAACGTGCTGCGCACGCCAGCCAACAACAAGCTGCGCATGGAGGACACCCGGGGCGAGGAGCACGTCAAGCTCAGTACCGAGCACAGTGGCAAGAGCCAGCTCAATCTTGGGCATTTGGTCGATGCCCAGCAGCAAAAACGCGGCGAAGGCTTTGAACTGCGCACCGATGGCTGGGGCGCGATTCGGGCGGGGAAGGGGCTGTTTATCAGTACTGATGAACAAACCAAGGCCCAGGGTCAGCAACTCGACATGACTGCGGCCATTGAGCAGCTGGAAAGCGCGTTGTCACTGGCCCGCTCCCTGGCCAATGCGGCCCGCAGCGGGCAGGCGACCCCCGGCGATACCGACAGCCAGACCCGCCTGAACCACGCCCTCAAGGGGTTGGCGCAACCCGGTCTATTGCTGCAAGCCCCGGCGGGTATCGGCTTGGTCAGTCCCGAAGCCCTGTGCCTGTCCTCCGGAAGTGCCAGCGTAGGCATCATGGCCGCGCACAACGCCGACATCAGCGCCGGGCACAACATCACCGCGGCGGCGGAGGGCGGCATCAGCCTGTTCGCAAAACGCGCCGACCTGAAACTCAAGGCTGCCCAAGGCAAGGTCGAGCTGCACGCCCAAGGCAGCGATCTGCACGCCCTGGCCAAGACCGACATCAAGATCGAAAGCGTGGAAGGGCGCGTGGAAATCAGCGCGCCGGACGAACTGCTGTTCCGCTGCGGCGGTGCCTACATCCGCCTGAAAGGTGGCGAGATCGAGCTCGGCGCGCCCGGCAACATCTACCTCAAGGCCGCCCATGTGCAAAAGCTCGGTGGTGCCAGCCTGGACACCCCGGCCACACCGCTACCGGCGGGTTATGCCGCCAGCTACACCGTGAAAGACGACGCCCAGGCGCCGGTGCCTTTCAGCCGCTACCGGATCACCACCCAGCAAGGCGAAGTGTTCAACGGGGTGACCGACAAGGACGGCCAGACCATGAGCGTGCATACGCTGGTGCCGGGGGGCTTGAAGATTGAGTTTCCGGATTCAGAGCAATGGATCAGCTTTTCAGCTCCACATGAACTGAATTATCAAGGCATCAAGTGCACCGCCACCATGGATGATGGATCGATTCTGCAAGGTGAGTTCGACAGTGAAAACAAGGCGAATTTTTATTCTTTCGCAGGGAAATCGTGTGTGAAATTCGAGGTGGAGAACCTGGACAAACAGGAAAGTGTACTCAGTGGTGCGCAGAGATTGTTAAAGGAGCTTGCGGAGTAAATATTATGGACTCTTTTTATCGGTACTACCTGGCTCAAGAAGTTCATCCTGTAGATGATGAGGTTTTGAAGACCGCCCTTGAAAGCTTTGAGGGCGCAGCGCTTAAGTTTTCTGCGGATTTTATAAGTGATGCCAAGCAACGGGAAAACTACAATCGTAATGTCGCGAGAGTGAAGGCAGAAGTCTTGTCGCAAGTGAAGGCTGGCAATGTGTCGGTGAAAGAGGCAGCGGAGTTCTGTTACGAAGCGCGCAACAAGATTATGGCGGAAGTCAGAGACAAGACATCTGCGCACGGTTTGGCTATTGCGCAAAAGAAGAAAATTATTTCTCCGGCGCTAGAGCAGTTGCTGGATGAAAAAGCCGCTAAGCGCTTTGGTAAGAGATTTGTCGAGCTTGGTGTTGAGCAGAT
>DQGF01000250.1:2636-15293 GCA_003525045.1 Pseudomonas sp.
CTAGAGCAATTGCTGGATGAGAAAGCAGTAAAGAAGTTTGGAAAGAAATTTGCTGCGCTTGGTATTAAACAAAAAGATTCTATGTATTACGAAATTGTAGAATCTTCTGCTAGGCCAGCCGCCAAATTTAACACGCTCAATAAAGTTTTGAATGTTTCAGGTAAGGTTTTGATAGTCGTTACAGTCGCTTATGCAACGTATGAGATTTCTAACGCCGAAAACAAACCCAAAGAGGCGATAAAACAGGGCGTCGTGATTGGCGGAGGTGTTCTAGGGACTGTCATTTCAGGTACTGCTGTAGGAATGGTCTGTGGCCCTGGTGCACCGATATGTACGATAGCATTGCTCCTGGCCGGCGGTGCTTCAGCTGGCTGGTTCGCTTCAAAAGGAGTCGAATTTTTTGATGATGAGTTAGATGAGTTTACTAAATGGCAGATAAGGTAGTTCAAGGCGGGGAGTGAGGTTTGGAAACAATCATAGGTTGGCTTCTAAAGTGTGCAGGTAGAAGCAGAAGAGGCAAAGATGGATAACTCAATGTTGTTGGTGGTTATGAAGTTGTCGTTTCTTTTTGGGCCGCTTTTAATTGGTTTTATAGGCGTTGGTATCAACTGCTATATCGCATATCGAGATTTAAATGCGATTTTGAGTGTTTTCAGAAAAAGCAGTATCGTGACTTCTTACGGGGATGTATGGGGTAATGGTTCGTTTTCTGCGCGCTGTGTACTTGCATCCATAGTTTCGGGGGGCGTACTTTTCCCTAAAAAACATATCCGCAACGGATCGCTTGATCCTGAGGAGCTCGCTTGTTTGCCTGCGTCAATAAAATTACGCATGAGATGGTCAGTGGGTCTCATGTTTTTCGGCGTTATATCGCTTGTTGGGCTTGTTATCGTTGCTGAATTTTTAAAATGGTTAGCTGGAGCTTCGGCTTAGTAGTTGTCAGGCTTCGTCCATTTCGATTATACCCTTACCGAAAGGCGACTACTGCCTGCACGGATCCAGTTCAAAAGTTTACCAAATGGCAAGTTTATTAAAACATTAGTGCATTGTTGGAGGGTGTGGTGGAATTGAATCCTGCGACTTGGCCATTGTTACTCAAGATGTGTTTCCTGTTTGGGCCGTTTCTCGTTATGTTTGTCGGGATGGGCATGATTGCACATATGGCGTGTCGTGATTTGGATGAAATTCTCAAGGGATTTTCACAAAGTTATATAATCAATTTTTATGGCGACGCGTGGAAGGAAAAATCGTTGGTCGCTCGCCACACGGTTATGTCCATTGTAATCAGTGCTGTTCTCTGGCCAGGAACACACCTGCGAAGGGGGCATCTTAATGCAGAGGAGCTCAACAGAGTCCCGGCCTTTATCAGGCGGCGTATGCAAATTCCCGCTGGACTGCTCATCTTCGGGTTTATATGGTTTGCTGGTTTTTTTGTTCTGGTAAAACTATTCGAGTGATTCCCAGTGGTGAATTATTCGAAGTTTTGCAAGGAGATGTATTGGGGGTTTAATGAGTTTTTATTGGTTAAGCTATTTTTGGTTCTCACACCGCTGTTGGTCAGTTTTATTGCTGTAGGTATAAATTGTTACACTGCTTATCGTGATCTCGATGCGGTGTTGGATATTTTTAAAAATAGTTACGCCGTAACGTATTATGGAAGGATGCCGTCCGGAAAGTGGTCGTTCGCCACGCGTCTTTCTCTAGCTACCAATTTGTCGGGGACCATTGCTTGGTCGAGCAGGTATGTTCGACGTGGAATGCTTGATCCTGAGGAGCTTGCTCGGTTGCCAGTATCAATAAAGACACGGATGATGTGGTCTTCCGTGCTTTCGATCAGTGGGTTTGTAGGGCTGTGGGTAGTTATCATTGCGCTTGAGATTTTCAAGTAACGGGCGAGTCAATAATAAAAGCGTTAGTGCATAACTACTAAATTTTTAAAGTGTTGGCAGGGCTTCGGCTTGGTAGTTATCAGGCCTCGCCCATTTCGGTCATGCCCTCACCGAAACGCGACTGTTGCCTGCACGGACCCAGCGTTCCACAGAGTCCCTGTTTGAGCAGCTTGAAAATGCCTAAGGTCGGCCCCCTTGGAGAAAGGGGGCCGGTGCAACACATCACTCACTCACGCACATTCTGATACAGCATCAACCTCGAAGTCTCGTGCATACCCCGAGTCAACTCAACCAGACGCTTGAATTCGTCAGGGTTTTTCTCTGCCACGTTGTCCAGCGGCGTCTTTGATGCCAGGTCGTGGAGCGTCGGCGAGCTGCCGTCATGTTCCATCTGCACCATATAGTGCTGGGTGACGCCGGCAATCAACGGGAAGGTGCCTTCGCGCAATACCAGCGGCACTACACGTTCACCTTCAGGCGCGGGCTGCTGGATGTCACGACCCATGCCGCTGTTGCGGAACTCGAGGCCGGCCATGCCTGCGACGGTGGGCAGCAGGTCCACCAGGCCCACGGCTTCCTTGACGTTTCGCGTGCCGAGCAAGCCCGGCGCGTGGATGATCATCGGTACCGCATTGCTTTCCAGGCCCAGTTGCTCGTAGGCCGGGGCCAGGAACGGGATCTGGGCGATACGGGTGTTATGGTCGCCAAACAGCACGAAAATGGTGTTGTCGTAGTAGCCGCCTTCCTTGGCGATTTCCATCAGGCGTCCGATGTTGAAGTCCAGCAGGCGCACGGCGTTGTACTGTTCGACGCTGCGCGATCCGGCGGCCTGGACTTCGGCCAGGGTAGGGTGCTTGACCTCGAACCCGTCATTGGTCTTCGGAATGGTGAAGGGGCGATGGTTGCCGGCCGTCTGCACATAGGCGAAGAACGGTTTGTCCTTGGGCAGGGCCTGCAGGATCTTGTCGGTTTCCTTGAACAGGTCCAGGTCGGAAATGCCCCAGACATCGACCACCGGGGACTTCCAGTCGCGCTCTTCGAACAGGCGAACGCCGTCGATGCTCTGCCGGATCAAGGCATTCATGTTGGCCCAACCGGAGTTGCCGCCGATGGTGTAGAGCTTCTCGTAGCCGGTGAAGGCGTTGATCAGGGTGTGCTGTTTGGTGATCAGCGGATTACGGGTCGCGGTTTCCTGTCGAGTGACGTCAGGTACCCCGCTGATGCTGGCCCAGACGGTTTTCGCGGTCCCCGTCACCGGCACATAGAAGTGCTCGAAGAACCAGCTCTGCGTGGCCAGGCGATCAAGATTGGGCGTCGGATTGATCGGATTGCCGTAGGCGCCCACGGCGCTGGTACCCAGCGATTCAAGCATGACGAACATCACGTTCGGTGGACGTTGACCCGGTACTTTGTAAGGTTGTGGCGCTTGATGACGGACGAAATCAAGGCGTTGCGGGTCAGGTTGTGCGACCCCCAGGTACTTGGCCATGACGGCATAGTGTTCGCGCACCTGCGCTTCGTCATAGCGCGACTGGCCGACCTTGACCGTGTCGTAGAGGAAAATCACCGGATTCAGGCCCAGCGCAGCGACCTGGTTGTTACCCGAGAAGAACGCATCGCTCCAGCGCAACGGCACAGGGTTTTCCAGGTTCATGTTCTCGACACGGCCCAGGATACCCAGCAACACCAACACCACCATCAACGCGCTGCCCCATGTGACGGCGAGCGGGTGGATGACTTTGCGCGGGCGGTCCAGGGTCACGTGTTCCAGGCGCACCAGGGCCAGGGTCACGAGCGCGACGGTCGCCAGCCAACCGAGTGAAATCCAGATGACCGGGTAGGTTTGCCAGACCATGTCACGGGATATTTGCGCATCTTCGATAAAGCGCAGCACGGTGGCGTTGATTCTCACGCCCAGGTACGCGTAGTGGCCGAAATCGATGATGTAGATCAGCAGCATGACGCTGAGGATCGCGGCCAGGTACACCCGCGCGATCCGGCGCAGCAGGCGGCTGGTGGTGAGGTTCCAGCGCGGGATCCAGGCCAGCAACGCCAACGGCAACATCACCAGGATGGCCAGGCGCAGATCGAAACGAAAGCCGATGCCCAGGGTTTCCGGCACGGCCGGTTCAGCGCTCAACGCGTTGGCGTCAAAGCCGGAAAAGCCGAAGAAAAACACCACCCGCAGCAGTGCAAACAGCACAAACGCAATCGCTGTTGCGCCAAGCCAGTAATGCAAACGTCTCGATTGCAGCCAACCCATCCATGTTCCCCTGTCAAAAAATGTCGTTGAATCTTGAATGGACCCTGGTCACGCCGAACGGCGCAACGTGCCGAGCCGACCATAGGTCCAGCGCATGGCCAACAGCAGCAGTGCCAGGCAGCAATACAGGCCCAGCAGCGGATCAACCAAGTAATCCCAATAATTGTGCGAAGGCTTGGTGCCGGCAGTGAAGGCCAGCGTTGCGCTGGCCAACATCACGACGGCCAAATAGTTGCGCAGGTAAAACAGGCCTAGTGTTAGCAGTGCGACGAACACCAGCATAGGACGCGGGCTGAAGCCGAACCGATACGGGTCCAGGTCGCTCAAGCCCAGGGTGGCCGGGTACAGCACCAGGGCCATTGCGGCGAAGAGGATCAATAGTCCGGTTTGACCTTGCTGTGCAGGCGGCAGGACGTCCAGTCGACGCAAACAACCCCAGGCCATGAACACCAGGGTCGTGATGGCGAGGTCATCGATGTGGCTGCGCAAGTACGCGGCCAGCGTCAATCCGTCCAGCGGTACGAAACTGGCTGCCAGCAAGGCGATCAACAGCGCGACACGCCAGGCTTTGTTCAAGCCAAAAGACGGCAGCAGCAGGAAGAGGATCAATGCGAAGCTGATATGGGCTTGCCAGAGGTTGATCAATGGGCACGCTCCGAAAGCCAGGCATCGTTGAAGGTCACGTGCTTGATAAAGGTGTTGTTCCAGGAATAAACCAGGTGATACAGACCGTCGGGACTGCGGATGAAGTAGGGGTATTCATATTCGAATTCGCACCCCTGGCTTTTACAGACACGGGTGTCGAGGTTGCTCAGGAACTGCGCTTCCAGCGGTTGGCGAAGTGCGCCGCTGGAACCGCGAAATTCCTTGCCGATGATTTCCTTGTAGGCCTGTGGTGAAAACGGAGCACCCAAGGGATCGGGTGACTTATCCAGGTCCCGTAACGCGCGCCAATCGTCCATCTCTGCGTCGGTCCCGTACAGGCTCAGCTTGAAGCGCCCTTCCTGCAGGTCATTGAGCGCTACCAGCAACCCGTGTTTGGGCGTCGCGACAGCCGCCAGCGAGGAGTTCGGATTCGATGGATCGAGCGGGTAGGGTTCACTCCAGGTTTGCCCGGCATCTTCAGTGCGGGTCGCCAGCACTCGGTGGTGGGTGTTGCCGGCGTAGCGCAACAAGGCCACACCGCGCTGCCCATCCAGCGGAACCACCGTGGGTTGCAAGGAGTTATTGCCGTGGCTGATGCGATATTTATCTATCACATCGCCGTCTGCACTCAGGTACAGGTACTCGGCAAACTTGCCCAGAAACTCGTGATAGACCGGCAATCCGATAGAGCCATCGGCATGAAACACCGGTGCCGAGCGGACCAGAGTGCTGATATTGAGGAAGGGTGAAGTGATCAATTGGCGCGGCTCGGACCATTGGCGACCAAAGTCGTCCGAGACCATCACATTGACCGCACTGCCGGCCCAGCCGCCCATGGACACCGACACGTAGAACAGCCAGAGGCGATTGTCCGGTGCGAGTGCGACCACTGGATTGCCCAGCTTGCGAATGTATTTTCGAGTGCCTTGTTGCGTCGAATCCCGAGTCGCCAGTACCTGTTCCACACCCCATTCGCCGGTTTTCGCGTCGAAGCGCGCAGAGCGCACCTGCACGTCGGCCGCGCCTTCGCGAGAGCCGGCGAACCAGACCGCCATCAGGCTGCCGTCAGGCAAGGCGGTGACCGCCGAGGAATGCACGAAGTCCATCAGCCCGGAAGAGGCGAATCGGCTGGTATAAATGGGCTTGGCCACCTGATCGGCCACCGCCATGACCGGTTTCATCAGGGCAAAGGACGAATGCACAGGGGCAGGGTGGCTGAACCATGCGCCCGCAAACAGGCAGGCAAGGGCAAGGTAGACACCGAGGACAGGAAGACTGGGAAGGTTGATGCGCATAATTAAGGCAGAGCATCTCATGGCCCGAGCGAGCGCCGTAACCTATCACTAGTCGTCGACAACTCGATGTTCAACGAGTTGTTTGTTTGTAAGTGAATGTTTGTAGGATCTTTATCAACCAAAAACGGCAGTCACGGCACCTTGTGGCGCTAATGTTTGCGGCCTTCAACAGATGCCTGACCGTCAGTCTGAAACTCCGTTTACTGAGTTAAACAACTCTGGGTTCCGTCCTTTTCTTGCCACCGCGGCATCATTTAGCCGTTCCAGGGTCTCGTTCATTGTTCTTCTCCAGCGCATCAGCGGCAAGCCAGTCACGGCCCGGCATGCCGCTTCATAGGGCTTATCCCCCCCAACCCATGCACATGGTCAGGCAGCTAGGTGTGCTCAAATCCGCGCCAGCGCCTGGGCCAAGTCGGCACGCAGGTCTTCCACATCCTCGACCCCCACCGACAAACGCACCAGCGCATCGCCGATGCCGAGCTGCGCGCGGGTATCGGCGGGAATGGTAGCGTGGGTCATGATCGCCGGATGTTCGATCAGGCTTTCCACGCCGCCCAGGCTTTCGGCCAGGGCAAAGATCTGCACACTTTCGAGGAAACGCTTGGCGCCGGCCAGGTCGCTGTTCAGGTCGAGGGAAATCATTCCGCCGAAAGCGCGCATCTGCTGCCGCGCCAGTGCGTGCTGCAGATGTGATGGCAGCCCCGGATAATAGACGCGCGCCACCTGTGGCTGACGCTCCAGCCATTGCGCCAGCTCCAGTGCGTTGCTGCAGTGGCGTTCCATGCGCAGTGCCAGGGTTTTCACTCCGCGCAGGGTCAGAAAGGCGTCGAACGGCCCGGCGATGGCGCCCACCGCGTTCTGCAGGAAACCCAGGCGCTCGGCCAGTTCGGCGTTCTGTCCGACCACGGCGATGCCGCCGATCACGTCGGAGTGGCCGTTCAGGTACTTGGTCGTCGAGTGCAACACGATGTCGAAGCCCAGTTCCAGCGGGCGCTGTATCCACGGGCTGGCGAAGGTGTTGTCGGCGACACAGATGATGTCCCGGTCACGGCAGATGCGCGCGATGGCCGCCAGGTCAGTGAGGCTCAGCAAGGGATTGCTCGGGGTCTCGACCATGACCATGCGCGTGTCGTCCTGCAGCGCCGCTTCGAAGGCCGCCAGGTCTGAGAGGTCGACGAAGCTGAAGCGATGCCCGGCGCTGCGCCGACGCACCTTGTCGAACAAGCGGAAAGTACCGCCGTACAGATCGTTGCCGGAGACAATGTGCGCGCCCGTGTCGAGCAGTTCGAGTACCGTGGAAATCGTCGCCAGCCCGGAAGCGAAGGCGAAGGCCTGGCGACCGCCTTCGAGATCCGCGACGCAACGCTCCAGGGCAAAGCGCGTCGGATTGTGCGAGCGCCCGTAGTCAAAACCCTTGTGCACGCCGGGGCTTTGTTGCAAGTAGGTGGAGTTGGCGTAGATCGGCGGCATCAGCGCGCCGGTGGTGGGGTCAGGCACCTGTCCAGCGTGGATCACGCGGGTGGCGAAGGCGCGGGTTGCAGCGGATTCATCGTGCTGACTCATGTCAGGGATCTCCGTAAATGATTGAGCAGGTCGACCCGGGTAATCAGGCCGTGGAAGCCCGACGCGTCGGCGATGATCGCCACCAGCCCGCGGTCGAGCTCTGCTTGCAGTTCGGCCAGACTGGCGCCGGGCGGCAGGGTTTGCACCTTGTCGGTCATCGCGCTGGCCACGCTCATGCGAAAGTGCGAGGGATCTTCCTGCATGCCGAGCAGGATATCGGACTCATCGATCACGCCGACCAGCCGCTGACCGTTCACCAGCACCGGCAGTTGCGACACATCCGCCAGGCGCATGCGCTGGAACGCGGTGAGCAGGGTGTCGTCCGGGCCGACGCTGATCACCCGGCCATCCTCGAAGCGCCGCGCGATCAGGTCGCGCAGATCGTCATAGTGCTTGTACTGCAGCAGGCCCTGATCGTTCATCCACTGGTCGTTGTAGACCTTGGACAGGTAGCGCGTGCCGGTGTCGCAGACAAAGCTGACCACCCGCTTCGGCTCGGTTTGCTCGCGACAGTAACGCAGTGCCGCGGCCAGCAGGGTGCCGGTCGAAGAGCCGCCGAGAATGCCTTCGGCGCGCAGCAATTGGCGGGCGTGATCGAAGCTTTCTTCGTCGCTGATCGAATAGGCTTTGCGCACACTGGACAGGTCGGCAATCGAGGGGATGAAGTCTTCACCGATGCCTTCTACTGCCCATGAGCCGGGCGTGACAAGGGTGCCGCTGCGGCTGTACTCGGCCATGACTGAGCCGACCGGGTCGGCCAGCACCATCTCCAGGTTCGGCTGCACGCGGCTGAAGAAGCGGGTCAATCCGGTCAGTGTGCCGGCGGAGCCGACGCCGACGACGATGGCATCCACATCATGCTGCGTCTGCGCCCAGATCTCCGGAGCGGTGCTGCACTCATGGGCCAGCGGGTTGGCCGGGTTGTTGAACTGATCGGCGAAGAAGGCATCGGGGATTTCCCGCGCCAGCCGTGCGGCAACGTCCTGGTAATACTCGGGATGGCCCTTGCCGACGTCGGAGCGGGTGATGTGCACCTCGGCACCCATGGCCTTGAGGTGCAGGACCTTCTCGGTGGACATCTTGTCCGGCACCACCAGCACCACCCGGTAGCCCTTGGCGCGGCCGACCAGGGCCAGACCCAAGCCGGTGTTGCCGGCGGTGGCTTCGACTATGGTGCCGCCCGGTTGCAGACGGCCATCGCGTTCGGCGGCGTCGATCATCGCCAAGCCGATGCGATCCTTGATCGAACCGCCGGGGTTCTGCGATTCAAGTTTGAGGAACAGGGTGCACGGGCCGGTATCGAAGCGGCTGATACGCACCAGCGGCGTATTGCCGATCAGTTCGAGTACGGCGGGGCGGGAGTCGTTCGGCATGTTGTCACCTCGTCGCAAAAATCTGCACTGGATGGGACAGCAACCCGCGGCGAGTCATCGCGCGCCGGTCGCAGGCAAATGCGTCGCTTGGAACATAGGCCGGGATTGCTCCACTCGCAACCGCGCACGGCCAATTGGTCGCGTCGTCGCCGAAATCGCAAGGCCTGCTGCACCGCCGTTAGTCCGCGATGGCCAAGTGAGCAGCGAGCGCCTACTACCCTGATGGGGGCGAAGGCCATTATCCAGGAGGCACCATGAACAAGGAGACAGCCGGCAAACAACAGGCAGCGGAACGAGGCGCCGCCGCTCGGCTGATAGACGCAAGAATCGAAGAGCTGAATGATTGGCGCGGCGAGACCCTGGCCCGAGTCCGATCGCTCATCCACCAAGCCGACCCTGAAGTACTCGAGGAATGGAAATGGCGAGGGGTTCCGGTGTGGTCGCATGCCGGGATCATCTGCACCGGTGAGACCTACAAGCAAGTCGTGAAGCTGACTTTCGCCAAAGGCGCCTCGCTGGAGGACCCTGCAGGCCTGTTCAACGCCAGCCTCGAAGGCAACACCCGCCGGGCGATCGATATCCGCCAAGGCGACAGCCTGAATGAAGCCGCGTTGAAGGCGCTGATTCGCGTCGCCGTGGCGCTCAACAATTCGAAGCGCTCAGCCGGTCGCAGCAAAGCGTCTGAATGAACGTTACAGCGTCTTCATCCGGACACGGATATTGGCCGTTTGGATCCCCTTTTGGCCAACCCCGCACTGTGCTCCGGCAAGGCGGTCGGCAAGAATCAGGACCGGGGCCAATTCACAAGCGCTCACCATAACCATTTCCTTGCCCTTGGCTGTTTGAAGGCCGCTGCCGTGTACAGAACATAAAAACCATCGAGCTAACGCCACACTTGGGGAAAAAATCCATGGACACGATGAAACGCATACTGGGCGTCACCGTTTGCGGGCTGACGCTGCTGGCCGGCGCAGCACAGGCCGAACAGCGCGAATTGAGAGTGTACAACTGGGCGGACTACATCCTGCCCTCGGTGCCCAAGGACTTCGCCCAGAACACCGGCATCAAAGTGACTTGGGACACCTTCGACACCAACGAGTCCCTGGAAGCCAAACTCCTGACCGGCAACTCGGGATACGACCTGGTGGTGCCGTCGAACCAGTTTATCGAAACCCAGATCAAGGCCGGCGTGTTCCAGAAACTCGACAAGTCGAAACTGCCGAACTGGCAGCACCAGGATCCGGCGCTGCTCAAGCTGCTGGACAAGAACGACCCCGGCAATCAGTACGGCGTGCCGTACATGTACGGCACCGTATTGATCGGCTTCAATCCGGACAAGGTCAAGGCCGCGTTGGGCGAGAATGCGCCGGTGGACAGTTGGGATCTGGTGTTCAAGCCCGAGAACATGGAGAAGCTCAAGGCCTGTGGCGTGGCGATGCTCGACTCACCCTCGGAAATCCTGCCGCTGGCCCTGCACTATCTGGGGCTGGACCCCAACAGTCAGAACCCGGACGACTACGAAAAAGCCAAGGCGCTAATGCTGAAGATTCGCCCCTACGTCACCTACTTCAACTCGGCCAAGTACATGACCGACATTGCCAATGGCGATATCTGCGTCGCCATCGGCTACTCCGGCAGCTTCTACCAGTTCGGCAATCGCGCCAAAGAGGCCGGTAACGGCGTAGTCGTCGATTGGCGCCTGCCCAAGGAAGGCGCGCCCATCTGGTTTGACACCTTTGCCATTCCCAAAAGCGCGAAGAATGTCGACGAGGCCCACGAGTTTCTCAACACCTTGCTCGACCCCAAAGTCATCGCCCCGATCAGCGACTTCCTCGGGTATCCCAATGCCAACAAGGATTCGATTGCGCTGATCAACAAGGAGATTACCGGCAACCCGAACCTGACGCCGACCAGCGAAGCCCTGAAAACGCTGTACGTCGTGCAACCGCTTCCGCAGAAGCTTGAACGCGTACGTACTCGCGTCTGGACCAGCATCAAGTCTGACAAATAATGCCAGCACCCACACCGTTGCGCGTGGATGCGCAATGGTGTGAGCAGGGGCAATCAGAAGGATCGGTGTGGCACGACTCGAAATTCAGAAGGGTAACTTTTTAGAAGTCCGGATAGGAAATAAAAAGAATATAACACAGAACTAGTAGATATGAAGTTCGGTTCATAATCGGTAACTGAACTCGCGGGCGCACCAGACTTCAATTTTGGCTTTTGTATCATCGCTCAAGTGTCCTGTCCAAATATGACGAGACGGTCCTTTCAGTCGGTATAATACTTGAAAGCACAGGTGGCGTCTGAAGCGCTTGTGCTTATCAATGTTGATCACGTCAGGTTCATAACAGCTCCAGAGTAAGTTGATCAGTGTTTCGATCTCCTCGTTGACAACGAAGCTGGCAATTACTATTTCAGAGATCAGATAGGCCGCATCATGTGAGCCACATCCCACTTGACCTTGTTCAAAATCTATTATCGCAATGCGTCCGTCCACACAAATAATAATGTTCCGAGTGTTTAAATCTCCGTGTAGAAGAGTTTCTTGCGATGTTAGATGTTCGTTTAGAAAAACGTTAGCTGCCTCAAGGTTGTTCTCAAGTAGAAGCTCGAATATCTTTTGGTACTGAAGCGTTGCTTTATAACGTTTGAAAGCTTCACTGTTGGCACTTATAGAGAGAATATTCGGGTTCTCCAGCGCGTGTAAGGATCCTAACCATGCCAGAACGTGTGAAACCTGTTCAACGGCGTAGTGAAATGTCTCTTCATTCACCACATACTCATATAAATTAATCCCCTTGGCTCCCTCCATTACAATTGCTCTGTTGTCGGGTCCGCAGCCAACAGCCGAGGCGCATACACTTTGCCCTTGACTACTTTTTGAGCGTGCTCATGTAGGTCAACAGCAACTTTGTACCGTTGTAGAGCAGTTGTTGGCAGCGGGGGAAATCCTTGGGTTTTAGCCTCATCTGCAAACGACTTTATATAAAAAAGCTCCTCTCCTCTGATCACGCGATGCACGTCGTTAAATAAGCCTCCCTCAACCACAGAAGCAATATCATTACGAGTTAGCTTAAGCGCAACGTATAGTTTTTGGTAACGAGGGATCATTTTTATTGCCTTTGGCTTTTTTATCCAGCAAGGATACACATTTTACCTGGGATAACATGCAGTGCGTGTTGGTCCAAGCTGTTTACATAACAGTCGGTGGTGTGCTCGAACCGCAGTACCTCAGGCAGTGTCCTCGGCGTCCGCGTGATTACGCAGACGGCGCTAAAATGCGGCTTTCCAGATGTTAGTGTGAATCGTTCGCAATATTGCCTATGAGAGGATCGCCACTGCAATCTCCGGGTTTGCCGACACCAAAGTGTGTGGTTCGTCTGAAAAAAAGTAAAAAGCCGCGGCCGCGATCGCGGCGTATGAGACATCTTGAAATTTTGGGCTAATGTCTAGTTGTTCTCCTCGCCAGTCGCGGCCCAATCAGCTCGTCCCTGACGTAGCTGGCGAGGTGGACGCCTCCTGAGCACTTCGCTAGTTACCATCCGCCACCTTGCGTTCTATCTCGGCAATTTTTTTACTGAGCTCCTCAACGTCCTGCTCCTTGGTCCGAGTGGAAGAGGGCGTGA
>DQGF01000458.1 GCA_003525045.1 Pseudomonas sp.
GAGGCTTGCCCGCGAAGGCGTTCCGCTACGCCACATCCACAACGACCAATCCACGGCTGCTGTCTTGCTGCCGTCCCGGACAACCCTCCCTCATCCTGGCGGGAAGCCCCCACCCCAGAGCCAATCCAGCCATTTTTTCGCCAGATGAGAAACAGCCCCCAACCGTTTTAATAATGAAACACCTCCCTCGGCTATACTCCGCAGCATTTGGAAATACCCTCGAGGACTGACTGTGAAGAACTGGACGTTGCGCCAACGGATTTTGGCGAGCTTTGCGGTAATTATCGCCATCATGTTGCTGATGGTCATCGTCTCGTATTCACGGCTGTTGAAGGTCGAAGCCAGCGAAGCCAGCGTTCGTGAAGACGCATTGCCCGGGCTGTATTACAGCTCGATGGTTCGTAGCGCCTGGGTCGACACTTACCTGCGGACCCAGGAAATGCTCGGTTTGAAGGCGGGACAAGGCTTCAGCGCTGAAGAAGCCGAACACTTCAGAAACTTCGAGGCGCGCCTGCAAGAGCAGCTGAACAAGTACCAGGACACCGTTACCACGGAAGAAGACAAGGTCGAATACGCCGTCTTTCAAAAGCTCCATGAGGATTACAACAAGGTCCTGGCGGCCGTGCTCGACTTGCACAAACGCAATCAGGAAGGCGAAGCCATCAAGTTGTTCAACGAACAATTGACCCCGGCCTGGATAGCCGGTCGAGTGAAACTCAATGACATCATCCTTGAAAACAAGGCGGTGGCTGACCAGGAAGTCGCTGCCATCGATGATGCTGTCCTCACTGCGAAAGTCATCATGGGCATCTCCCTGCTGGTCGCAGTATTGGCCGCCGGCCTCTGCGGTCTGCTGTTGATGCGCGCAATCATGGCGCCGATGAACCGGATCGTTGAAATACTCGAAATCATGCGTACGGGCGATCTCAGCCGTCGCCTGGACCTGGCCCGCAAGGACGAATTCGGCGCGGTGGAAACCGGCTTCAACGACATGATGGCCGAGCTGACGTCCCTGGTGTCCCAGGCCCAGCGCTCGTCGGTGCAGGTCACCACCTCGGTGACCGAGATCGCCGCCACTTCCAAGCAACAGCAAGCCACCGCCACCGAAACCGCCGCCACCACCACGGAAATCGGTGCGACGTCGCGTGAAATCGCCGCCACCTCCCGCGACCTGGTGCGCACCATGACCGAAGTCTCTAGCGCCGCCGATCAGGCCTCGGTGCTGGCCGGTTCCGGGCAGCAAGGCCTGGCGCGGATGGAGGAGACCATGCACTCGGTGATGGGTGCAGCCGATCTGGTCAACGCCAAACTGGCGATCCTCAATGAGAAGGCCGGCAACATCAATCAGGTGGTGGTGACCATCGTCAAGGTCGCCGACCAGACCAACCTGTTGTCGCTGAACGCCGCCATCGAGGCCGAAAAGGCCGGTGAATATGGCCGCGGGTTTGCCGTGGTGGCGACCGAAGTGCGACGTCTGGCGGACCAGACTGCCGTCGCCACGTACGACATCGAACAGATGGTGCGCGAGATCCAGTCGGCCGTGTCGGCCGGGGTCATGGGCATGGACAAGTTCTCCGAAGAAGTGCGCCGTGGCATGTCCGAAGTGCAGCAGGTCGGCGAACAGCTGTCGCAGATCATCCATCAGGTCCAGGCGCTGGCGCCACGGGTGTTGATGGTGAACGAAGGCATGCAGGCGCAAGCCACCGGCGCCGAGCAGATCAACCATGCGCTGGTGCAGTTGGGCGATGCCAGCAGCCAGACCGTCGAGTCCCTGCGCCAGGCCAGTTTCGCCATCGACGAACTGAGCCAGGTCGCTGTAGGACTGCGTAGCGGCGTTTCGCGATTCAAAGTCTGATGAGTGAACTCACGGTCAAGCGCGCCGCGGTGAAGCCGGCGTTGCAAGCGTTGTTTCTGGTGTTCCGCATCGGTAACGAACGCTATGCCTTGCAGGCCATCGAGGTGGCGGAAGTGCTGCCGCGTCTGCCTTTAAAACCGATTGCCCAAGCACCGGCCTGGGTGGCTGGGGTGTTCGCCTATCGCGGCTCGGTCGTGCCGGTGATCGACCTCAGCGCGCTGACGTTCGGTACACCTGCCCAGGCTCGTACCAGCACTCGATTAGTCCTGGTCAATTACCGTCCGGGTGAGTCCGCCCAGACTCAATTGCTCGGGCTGATCCTGGAGCAGGCCACCGACACCTTGCGCTGCAATCCGAAAGATTTTCAGCCCTACGGCCTGGATAATCGCCAGGCGCCTTACCTCGGGCCTGTTCGTGAAGATGCGCAAGGGCTGCTGCAATGGGTCCGGGTCGCCGATCTGTTGAGCGAGCAGGTTCGGGCGCTGCTGTTTCCGTCGCCGCCGCTGGATCCGGCGCGGCTTGAGGAGCGCCCATGAGCAGCGATCAACGGTTCTTCGATTTCCTCAAGGAACGCATCGGCCTCGACGTGACCTCAGTGGGCCCGGCAATCATCGAGCGTGCGGTGCGCCAGCGCAGCACGGCCTCCCAAGCGCAGACGGCCGATGAGTACTGGCACACCTTGCAAGGCTCGCGGGATGAGCAGCAGGCATTGATCGAAGCGGTGATCGTGCCCGAAACCTGGTTTTTCCGTTATCCGGAGTCTTTCGTCACGCTGGCGAAACTGGCCGCCAAGCGCCTGGCCGACATCAACAACATGCGTGCCCTGCGGATCCTCAGCCTGCCGTGTTCCACCGGCGAAGAACCGTATTCCATTGCCATGGCGCTGCTCGATGCCGGGCTTGCGCCGCATCAGTTCAAGGTCGACGGCATGGACGTCAGCCCGCTGTCGGTGGAAAAAGCCAAACGGGCACTGTATGGCAAGAATTCATTTCGAGGTCAGGACATCGAGTTTCGCCACCGGCATTTCAGCGCCGAAAACGACGGCTATCGCCTCGACGAGCGAGTCCTTGAACAAGTGCGCTTGCAGGTCGGCAATCTACTGGATCCAGCCTTGCTGGCCAATGAGCCGCCCTATGATTTCGTGTTCTGCCGCAACCTGTTGATCTATTTTGACCTGCCGACCCAACAGCAAGTTTTTGAGGTGCTCAAGCGTCTGACCCATGTTGACGGCGTGCTGTTTATCGGCCCTGCGGAGGGCAGTCTGCTGGGGCGCTTTGGCATGCGTTCGATTGGCATCCCGCAGTCCTTTGCGTTCAGTCGCCAGCACGCGCCGCAGCCGGCGTCATTGGTGACTTTCGCTCCAACGCCGCTACCGGTGCGCCAACCGGTGCGCAACGTGACACCGCCGCCCGTTCGCAGCCGCCCGTTTGCAACGGTGGCGTCGCTACCTGTCATGACCAGAACGGCCAAACCGGATGCCGCCGCACTGCTGGCGAACATCGCCGCACTGGCCAACGAAGGCAAAAGTGCCGAGGCCCGCGCTGCCTGCGAGCGCTATTTGTGCAGCCACGAACCGGTAGCCCAGGTCTTCTACTGGCTGGGGCTGCTCAGCGACGTCGCCGGCAGTGCCCTCCAGGCCCAGGGTTTTTACCGCAAGGCGTTGTACCTCGAACCGCAACATCCCGACGCGTTGATGCACCTGGCCGCCTTGCTGCAATCCCAGGGCGACACCGCTGGCGCCAGACGATTGCAGGCCCGCGCCGCTCGCAGCGACCGCGCCGCTGACAGTGAGCGTAAACGATGAACGCCGCCGACACCTTTAGCCTCACCCATGAAGATGCCCAGGCCATCGATGACTGCTGGAATCGTATCGGTATCCACGGCGACAAGTCCTGCCCGCTGCTGATCGAACACATTCACTGCCGCAATTGCGCGGTGTATTCGAGTGCCGCGACGCGCTTGCTCGACCGCTATGCGTTGCAGCAGGAAGACCGCGGGCAAGTTTCAACAGCGGTCGAGAGCGAGGTGCACACCCGTTCGCTATTGATGTTTCGTCTTGGCGAAGAATGGTTGGGCCTGGCCACCCGCAGCCTGGTGGAAGTGGCGCCGCTGCAAGCGATCCATTCCTTGCCGCACCAGCGTTCCCGGGCCTTGCTCGGCGTGGCTAACGTGCGCGGTGCCCTGGTGGCATGCCTGTCCCTGGTCGAACTGCTCGGCCTCGATGGGGCCGGCAGCGTGGCGTCCGGCGCGCGGGTCATACCGCGGATGCTGATCATTGCCGCCCACGGCGGGCCGGTGGTGGTGCCGGTGGACGAGGTGGACGGGATTCATGCCATCGACGAGCACATCCTCGAGACGGCATCCCGCTCTGGCACCCAGGCCAGCGCCAGGTACACCCGTGGTGTGTTGCCATTCAAAGGTCGCAGTCTGCGTTGGCTGGATGAAGAACAGCTGCTGTCCGCCGTGACCCGGAGCCTGACATGACCCCCGAGCAAATGCGTGACGCCTCTTTGCTGGAACTGTTCAGCCTGGAAGCCGAAGCCCAGACCCAAGTGCTGAGCGCAGGTCTGCTGGCGCTGGAGCGCGATCCGACCCAGGCCGATCATCTCGAGTCGTGCATGCGCGCGGCCCATTCGCTCAAGGGCGCCGCGCGGATCGTCGGTGTCGATGCCGGCGTCAGCGTTGCTCATGTGATGGAAGATTGCCTGGTCAGTGCGCAGGAAGGGCACCTCTACCTGCGCCCCGAGCATATCGATGCGTTATTGCAAGGCACCGATTTGTTGATGCGCATCGCAACGCCCGACAATAATCCGGGCCCAACGGATATCGAGGCCTATGTGGCCTTGATGGCTCGATTGCTGGATCCGCTGGCGCTTGCCGCCCCGATCAGCACCCCCATAGCGCCGTTCATGGCCGAGGATCTGCTGCAAGCCCCCAAGGTTGAGCTGCCGATGCCGGTGCTGGAAGTCGACGAGCAACTCGCCGCATCCATCGAGCCAACACCCAAAGCCAGACGCACCACTGAAAACGGTGAGCGAGTCCTGCGGGTCACGGCCGAGCGTTTGAACAGCCTGCTCGACCTGTCGAGCAAGTCCCTGGTGGAAACCCTGCGGCTCAAGCCGCACCTGGCCGCCATGCAGCGACTCAAGCGTATGCAGAACCACAGCCTGCGGGCCCTGGAAAACCTCAACGTCCATCTCAAGGAGCAGGCCTTGAGCCTGGAAGCCCAGGAAGCCCTCGACGATGCCCGTCGGCTGCTGGCCGAGTCCCAGCGATTGCTGGTGGAAAAAAACGCCGAACTCGATGAGTTCGCCTGGCAGGCCAGTCAACGGGCGCAAGTGTTGTACGACACGGCGCTGGCCTGTCGCATGCGGCCGTTTGCCGATGTGTTGACCGGGCAAGTGCGGATGGTCCGCGACCTCGGCCGTAGCCTGGGCAAGCAGGTACGACTGGAGATCGAGGGCGAGAACACCCAGGTCGATCGCGACGTCCTGGAAAAACTCGAAGCGCCGCTGACGCACCTGCTGCGCAATGCCGTGGACCACGGCATCGAATCCCCGGAGCAGCGACTGCTGGCCGGCAAACCGGCAGAAGGGTTGATTCGTCTGCGCGCCTCGCATCAGGCCGGCCTGCTGGTGCTGGAATTGAGAGATGACGGTAATGGCGTCGATCTGGAGAAGGTCCGTCGCAGCATCATCGAGCGGCAATTGTCCCCGGCTGAAACCGCCGCGCAATTGAGTGAAGAAGAACTGCTGACGTTTTTGTTCCTGCCGGGTTTCAGCTTGCGGGACACGGTCACCGAAGTGTCCGGACGCGGCGTCGGGCTGGACGCGGTGCAACACATGGTCCGGCAATTGCGCGGCGCGGTCGTGCTGGAGCAAGCGGTGGGCGAGGGCAGTCATTTCCACCTCGAAGTGCCGCTGACCCTGTCGGTGGTGCGCAGCCTGGTGGTGGAAGTCGGTGGCGAAGCCTACGCGTTTCCACTGGCTCACATCGAGCGCATGTGTGACCTGGAACCGGCGGACATTGTGCAAGTCGAGGGCCGTCAGCATTTCTGGCACGAAGGCCAGCACGTCGGGCTGGTCGCCGCCAGTCAGCTATTGCAGCGCCCGGTGAGCCAGAACAGTCAGCAGACCCTCAAGGTGGTGGTCATTCGTGAGCGCGAGGCCATCTACGGCGTGGCTGTCGAGCGTTTTATCGGCGAGCGGACGTTGGTCGTATTGCCGCTCGACGAACGCCTGGGCAAGGTCCAGGACATATCCGCCGGGGCCTTGCTCGACGACGGTTCGGTGGTGTTGATCGTCGACGTCGAAGACATGCTGCGCTCGGTCGACAAACTGCTCAACACCGGGCGTCTGGAGCGTATAGCGCGTCAACGTAGCCAGGCCGTCGAAGCCGCTCGCAAACGAATCCTGGTAGTCGACGACTCGCTGACCGTTCGCGAGCTGCAACGCAAGTTGTTGCTCAATCGC
This sequence comes from Pseudomonas sp., assembly GCA_003525045.1. Lineage (GTDB taxonomy): Bacteria > Pseudomonadota > Gammaproteobacteria > Pseudomonadales > Pseudomonadaceae > Aquipseudomonas. The sequence continues at coordinate 6,328 of DQGF01000458.1, forward strand.
GGGTATGACGTGGCCGTGGCGGTAGACGGTATGGATGGCTGGAACGCGTTGCGTTCGGAGGATTTCGATCTGTTGATCACCGACATCGATATGCCGCGCATGGATGGCATCGAACTGGTGTCTTTGTTGCGCCGGGACAATCGCCTGCAATCGCTGCCGGTGATGGTGGTGTCCTATAAGGATCGCGAAGAAGACCGTCGTCGTGGACTGGACGCCGGAGCCGACTATTATCTAGCCAAAGCCAGTTTTCATGACGATGCCCTGCTTGATGCGGTGGTTGAGCTCATAGGAGGAGCGCGGGCATGAAAATCGCAATCGTCAACGACATGCCCATGGCCGTGGAGGCCTTGCGCCGGGCCCTGGCGTTCGAGCCGGCACACGAGGTGGTCTGGGTCGCCGGCAACGGGGCCGAGGCGGTGCAACGTTGTGCCGAATACACCCCGGACCTGATCCTGATGGACCTGATCATGCCGGTGATGGACGGCGTGGAAGCGACCCGGCGAATCATGGCCGAGACCCCCTGCGCGATCGTCATTGTCACGGTCGACCGCCAGCAGAATGTGCATCGAGTGTTCGAGGCCATGGGCCACGGCGCGCTGGATGTGGTCGACACTCCGGCACTGGGTGCAGGCAAGCCGCAGGAGGCGGCCGCACCTTTGCTGCGCAAGATCATGAACATTGGTTGGCTGATGGGTGACGGAGGCAATCGAGAGCGCGCGGCGCCGAGCCCGCTGCGCGGTTCGGCCTCGCGCCAGCAACTGATCGCCATCGGTTCATCCGCCGGCGGTCCGGCGGCGCTGGAAGTATTGCTCAAGGGGCTGCCGCGAGACTTTCCCGCAGCCGTTGTGCTGGTGCAGCACGTTGACCAGGTGTTCGCCGCCGGCATGGCCGAATGGCTGAGCAGTGCCAGCGGCCTGAACGTGCGCCTGGCTCAGGAAGGTGAGCCACCGCAGCCCGGCACAGTGTTGCTGGCCGGCACCAACCACCATATCCGTTTACTGAAAAACGGCACGCTGGCTTACACCGCCGAACCGGTCAACGAGATCTATCGGCCCTCGATCGATGTGTTTTTCGAGAGCGTGGCCCTTTACTGGAGCGGCGATGCCGTGGGTGTTTTGTTGACGGGCATGGGACGCGATGGCGCCCAGGGGCTTAAACTCATGCGCCAGCAGGGCTACCTGACCATCGCCCAAGACCAACCCAGTAGTGCGGTGTACGGCATGCCGAAGGCGGCTGCCGCCATCGACGCTGCCGTGGAAATTCGTCCGCTGGACAAGATCGCGCCACGACTGCTGGAGATTTTCAGCAAATGACTCTTTTTAGCAGCAATACCGGCCCAGCAGTGCTCAGGTGACCGCACATGAATAACTTACAGCTCGACGGCTTCAAAACCGACGAAAACGCCGCCATGGTGTTGTTAGTAGACGACCAGGCGATGATCGGCGAGGCGGTGCGCCGCGGGTTGTCGAATGAAGACAACATCGACTTCCACTTTTGCGCCGACCCGCACCAGGCCATTGCCCAGGCGATTCGCATCAAGCCGACGGTGATCCTGCAGGACCTGGTCATGCCCGGTCTCGACGGCCTGAGCCTGGTGCGCGAATACCGCAATCACCCGGCGACCAAGGACATTCCGATCATTGTCCTGTCGACCAAGGAAGACCCGCTGATCAAGAGCGCGGCATTCGCGGCCGGGGCCAACGATTACCTGGTCAAGCTGCCGGACAACATCGAGCTGGTGGCGCGCATCCGCTATCACTCGCGCTCCTACATGACCCTGTTGCAGCGTGACGCGGCGTACCGCGCGTTGCGGGTCAGTCAGCAGCAGTTGCTCGACACCAACCTGGTCTTGCAGCGCTTGATGAACTCCGACGGCCTGACCGGGCTGTCGAACCGCCGTCATTTCGACGAATACCTGGAGCTGGAGTGGCGCCGCTCGTTGCGTGACCAGAGCCAACTGTCGTTACTGATGATCGATGTCGACTACTTCAAATACTACAACGACAGCTTCGGCCACCTGGACGGCGATGAAGCCCTGCGCAAGGTGGCCACGGCGATCCGTGACGCCAGCGCCCGACCGTCGGACCTGCCGGCCCGTTACGGTGGCGAAGAATTTGCCCTGGTCCTGCCCAACACTTCGCCGGGCGGCGCGCGGCTGGTAGCGGAAAAACTCCGCCAGTCCGTGGCTTCACTGAAGATTCCACACATTTTTCCGGTCGTGGGCTCGAGCCTGACCATCAGCATCGGCCTGTCGACCATGACCCCGCAACCGGGCGGCGACTGCCGTCAATTGATCTCGGCGGCGGACAAGGGGCTGTACCTGGCGAAGAACAATGGGCGTAATCAGGTTGGGATTGAGTAGCGCGCAATTCTCTAGCCAGGCACTCACCCTGCGGCGAGGGGGCTTGTCGGAACGCCGCATCGCCTCGTTGGGTCGCGAAGCGCCCCCCGGCATTCTTTCAGTCATTTGGTGCAATCAGGTTTGGCGACTGCTTTGCAGCCGAGCGGGCGGTGCGGCGCTTCTTTCATTCTTCGTGTGCTGTCGAGACCCCCAGCAGCAATTTACCGTAGAGTTTTTCGCCGGCCTGATGACGAAAAGTCCAATGCACGATGGTCGCTAGCTGCTGCTTTAGCGCCTCGATAGCCTTGTGTTTCGCCTGTTCCTCACCGAACTTTTCCACGTTGAAGGACCGGGAAAGCTTTTTGCCGTCACGGGTCGTCGTTTGCGCGATCCAGTAGGTATTCTTGCCGTTCGTCTGTCGTGAAACACCCGTCAGGCCACTGGTGTTATTGGCACGCAACTTCTTACGGATAGTGCAGCTCAGTTGTGGTGGGAAACGGAGCATCTGTTCATTGCGAAAATGCTCGGCAGCGGCACGCGCTGGACGCTCACCTCCATGGCTGATGAACGTAAATTCCTTGTGTACCTTCAGGACGCCTTCCCGGTACAACGTTACCCGCCAAGCCATGGCTCCCGACTTCTTGTGGCGGACTCGGATGATTGCATAGTCATTGATATCGGTTGTCACAGGGGCGTGACTGGTGATCATCCCAGGCTCTGTATCAGGTGATGAGAATTGGTCGCTCTGATCAATCGGCATAGGTCACATACCTGGCCATCAAGTTCGGCCGTTCAAACGTGTCGATGCTGTCGACGCGTTGATGCATTTCATTGATGACCTGCTTGAACGTGGCATCGTCCATGTCGATCCAGTAACGCGGGTTGCGGCCGGTGAGGCGGTCGTATTCGGCGGTGGTCGGGTCGAGGTGGCGGTA
>DQGF01000069.1:0-3179 GCA_003525045.1 Pseudomonas sp.
CTGACGGGCCCCTTCGCGGGCAAGCCTCGCTCCTACAGGTCATGCGTCGTGCGGCAAATCGCGGAAACACGCACAATCCTGTAGGAGCGAGGCTTGCCCGCGAAGCTTTTGCTTTGTTGTTTGTTAGGTTTCTGTTGGAGTCTGGCAATGCCGTTACGCGAAGAGTGTCTGTGGGAAAAACTGACGCCGCAAAGGCCCGATAATGCGGCGCTCAAGGGTGAGGTGACGGTAGACGTCTGCGTCATCGGCGCCGGTTTCACCGGTCTGTCGGCGGCGGTGCATTTACTGGAACAGGGCAAAAGTGTCTGCGTACTGGAAGCCCATCGTGCCGGTCATGGTGGTTCGGGGCGCAACGTCGGGCTGGTCAACGCCGGCATGTGGATTCCACCGGACGAGATCGAAGCCGGGTTCGGCGAAGCGGTCGGCAGTCAGCTCAATCGTATGCTGGGTGCGGCACCCTCACTGGTGTTCAGCCTGGTCGACAAATACACCATCGATTGCCAACTGCGCCGTGAAGGCACGCTGCACATGGCGCACAACGCCCGTGGCGAAGCGGACCTGCGCAGTCGTGAACAACAATGGAAGCGGCGCGGTGCGCCAGTCGAACTGCTCACCGGCCAAGCTTGCGAACAAGCGACGGGCACCAAAAAGATCGCCGCCGCGCTACTGGATCGGCGTGCTGGCACCCTCAACCCGATGGCTTACACCTCTGGCCTGGCCAAGGCGGCCATCGGCCTTGGCGGCCAGTTGTTCGATCATTCTCCGGTGACCCGACTCGAACGTCAGGGCCAACGCTGGTCGGTTCAGACCTCGCAGGGTTCGGTACTTGCCGAGCAAGTCGTGATTGCCTCCAACGCTTATACCGAAGGCGACTGGACAGAGTTGCGGCGCAATTTCTTCCCCGGTTACTACTATCAAGTGGCCTCGGTTCCGCTGACCGAAGACGCTGCGCGGCAAATCCTCCCCGGCGGCCAGGGTTCCTGGGACACCCGCCAGGTACTCAGCAGTATTCGTCGCGATAAGGACGGTCGTCTGCTGCTCGGCAGTCTGGGCAATGGCAATCAGAAACCGACCTGGTTCCTCAAGGCCTGGGCCGACCGGGTTCAGCAGCACTATTTTCCCTACCTGAAACCGGTGGAGTGGGAGTGCACCTGGACCGGTCGCATCGCTTTTACCCCCGATCATCTGATGCGCCTGTTCGAACCGGCGCCCGGTTTGGTGGCAGTCACCGGTTACAACGGCCGGGGCGTAACGACGGGCACGGTGGTGGGTAAAGCCTTTGCCGATTATTTGTGTAACGGAAATCCTCAAGCCTTGCCGATTCCTTTCGCACCCATGCAGCCATTGGCTGGCGCAGGAATGCGCAGTTGTCTATACGAGGCCGGATTTTCGCTGTATCACGCAGGCCAGTGCCTGCGGATCGTTATTTGATTGTTGAAATATGTTGCTGAAAGCGGCGCTTTTTCGCGCAGCGACTAGCCTGTAGTGGTGCGGGTTGTAGCAGTCCCGCACCAGCAGTGTGCACTTCGGTGACGCACGTTGTTACAGGCTGGTTGCACGTCGTTTGGCGCCGCGGTTGCAATGATGGCGCATGCGGGTTGCGCCTTTAAAAATAAATGGTTTCACCTTCCGCGGTTTAGACGGTTGCACGCCCAATGAAAATGGGATCGAAACAGTCGAAATAACAATAAAGCAGCGACTTTTTGAAGAATAAAAAACCGATGGCACGGCCCTTGCTCTGAGCATTCATAGAAGTCGCAGTGCCAACTAAAAAAAACCATGGAGCACCACCTCATGTCCCAGACGTTTTACAAGAAAGGCTTTCTGGCCCTCGCAGTGGCAGCTGCGTTGGGTGTTTCTGCGTTTGCACAGGCTGACGTAAAAATTGGTGTGGCGGGTCCAATGACAGGTGCCAACGCGGCATTTGGCGAGCAGTACATGAAGGGTGCACAAGCGGCGGCCGATGCGGTCAACGCAGCAGGCGGGATAAACGGGGAAAAAATCGTGCTGGTCAAGGGCGATGACGCCTGCGAACCGAAGCAGGCTGTGACGGTCGCCAAGGACCTGACCAACCAGAAAGTCGCTGGCGTGGTCGGTCACTTCTGCTCCTCGTCGACCATTCCGGCCTCCGAGATTTATGACGAAGCAGGCATCATCGCGATCACCCCCGGTTCCACCAACCCGGCGGTTACCGAGCGCGGCCTGAGTGCCATGTTCCGTATGTGCGGGCGTGACGACCAGCAAGGCATCGTGGCCGGCGACTACATCGTCGACGTGCTAAAGGGCAAGAAAGTCGTGGTTCTGCATGACAAGGACACCTACGGCCAAGGCCTGGCGGACGCTACCAAGGCCCAGCTGGAAAAACGCGGCGTGAAGCCGGTGTTGTATGAAGGCCTGACCCGTGGTGAGAAAGATTTCAGCACCATCGTCACCAAAATCCGCGGCGCTGGCGCCGACGTTGTCTACTTCGGTGGTCTACACCCGGAAGCCGGTCCTCTGGTTCGCCAGCTTCGTGAGCAAGGTCTCAAAGACGTCAAGTTCATGTCCGATGACGGCATCGTGACCGACGAACTGGTGACCACCGCTGGCGGCCCGCAATTCGTCGACGGCGTACTGATGACCTTTGGCGCCGACCCACGCCTGCTGCCAGACAGCAAGACCGTGGTGGATGAGTTCCGCAAGAAGGGCACCGAGCCTGAAGGCTACACCCTGTACGCCTATGCTTCGGTCCAGACCCTGGCCGCCGCCTTCAATGGCGCCAAATCCAACAGTGGCGAGAAAGCCGCCGAGTGGCTGAAGAAAAATCCGGTCAAGACCGTGATGGGCGAGAAGACCTGGGACGCCAAGGGCGACCTGAAAGTCTCCGACTACGTGGTTTACCAGTGGGACAAGGATGGCAAATACCACCAGCTGGAAAAACAGAAGTGATATGACTTGCTGATTGCCCGGCGTCTTGTGCGCCAGGCAATCAAAGAACATGTCCGTGCAGTACCTGTCTTTTCTCGTAGAGCTGCACACAACCCTGTTGCGCGGGAGGCTGAACCCCGGTCCGTTGCACCTTGGCTTTTGTGCAGTCTCTCAAATGCGTGAGATTGCGTTATGGATGGTATTTTCCTGCAGCAACTGGTCAACGGCCTGACCCTCGGGTCGGTCTATGGCCTGATCGCCATCGGCTACAC
>DQGF01000069.1:3529-3690 GCA_003525045.1 Pseudomonas sp.
ATCAACTTCGCCCACGGCGAGGTTTACATGATTTCCGCTTACCTCGCGGCAATCAGTCTGGCTCTGCTGGCATACTTTGGTATTGAATCCTTCCCCCTGCTGATGCTTGGCACACTGATCTTCACCATCATCGTCACCGCGGTGTATGGCTGGGTCATCGA
>DQGF01000069.1:3975-4803 GCA_003525045.1 Pseudomonas sp.
GCGGTGTATGGCTGGGTCATCGAGCGCGTCGCCTACAAACCGCTGCGCAACTCCACCCGACTGGCACCGCTGATCAGCGCCATCGGTATTTCCCTGATCCTGCAAAACTATGCACAGATCGCCCAGGGCGCCCGTCAACAGGGTGTGCCGACACTGCTGACCGGTGCATGGCGAGTTGAAGTCGGCACCGGCTTCGTCCAGCTCACCTACACCAAGATCTTCATTCTGGTCGCAGCCTTTGTCGGGATGGCCGTGCTGACCTACGTCATCAAGTACACCAAGCTCGGCCGCATGTGCCGCGCCACCCAGCAAGACCGCAAGATGGCCTCGATCCTGGGGATCAACACCGATCGGGTGATTTCCTACGTGTTCATCATCGGTGCCGCGATGGCGGCCCTGGCCGGTGTGCTGATCACCATGAACTACGGCACATTCGACTTCTATGCGGGCTTCATCATCGGCATCAAGGCGTTCACCGCTGCGGTGCTCGGCGGGATCGGCTCGCTGCCCGGGGCGATGCTCGGCGGGATCATCCTCGGGATCTCCGAGTCGCTGTTCTCCGGATTGGTCAACTCGGACTACAAAGACGTCTTCAGCTTCTCGCTGCTCGTTCTCGTTCTGGTCTTTCGGCCCCAAGGCCTGCTCGGCCGTCCTCTTGTGTCGAAGGTGTAAACGATGTCTTCAACCACTAAAAAAACCATTGATCTCAAAAAAAGCCTGGTTGACGCGATTCTTGCCGGCCTTGTGGCCCTGATTGTGTTCGGCCCGATTGTCGGCGTGGTCCTCGACGGCTACGGCTTCAACCTGGAAACGACCCGGGTGGCGTGG
>DQGF01000069.1:5113-5384 GCA_003525045.1 Pseudomonas sp.
GATTGTCGCCATCGTCATGGCCGGCCGCTTTGCCTTGAGCCTGTTCCTCCAAACCCCCAAGGGCCTGAGAATTCTCGAAGGCTTCGAAAGCACCGGCTCCGGGGTGCATGTACTGCCGCCTGACTACAAAACCCGGTTGCGCTGGATCATTCCGGTGTTGATTGTCATCGCCGTGGTGTTCCCGTTTTTCTCCAACTCTTACCTGCTGGGCGTGGTCATCCTCGGGCTGATCTACGTGCTGCTGGGCTTGGGGCTGAACATCGTGGTCGGC
>DQGF01000069.1:5699-5893 GCA_003525045.1 Pseudomonas sp.
CTGGCCGGCCTGCTCGACCTGGGTTATGTGGCGTTCTACGCCATCGGTGCCTATGGACTGGCGCTCGGTTACCAATACCTGGGGCTGGGTTTCTGGACGGTGCTGCCGCTGGCGGCGATCACTGCTGGCCTGGCCGGTTGCATCCTGGGTTTCCCGGTGCTGCGCCTGCACGGTGACTACCTGGCGATCGTGAC
>DQGF01000069.1:6186-11368 GCA_003525045.1 Pseudomonas sp.
GACTACCTGGCGATCGTGACCCTGGGCTTTGGTGAAATCATCCGCTTGATCCTTAATAACTGGCTGTCCCTGACCGGCGGCCCGAACGGTATGGCGGCGCCATTGCCGACCTTCTTCGGCCTCGAGTTCGGTAAAAGAGCGAAGGAGGGGGGTGTTCCGTTCCATGAGTTTTTCGGCATCGCCTATAACCCGGACGTGAAGTACTACTTCATCTACGCGGTGTTGTTCCTGGTGGTGTTGGCCGTGCTGTACATCAAGCATCGCTTGACCCGCATGCCGGTCGGCCGCGCCTGGGAGGCCTTGCGCGAAGACGAAATCGCCTGCCGCTCCATGGGCCTGAACCACGTACTGGTCAAGCTTTCGGCGTTCACCCTCGGTGCATCGACGGCCGGTCTGGCCGGAGTGTTCTTCGCCACCTATCAAGGCTTCGTCAACCCCACCTCGTTCACCTTCTTCGAATCGGCACTGATCCTCGCCATCGTGGTACTCGGCGGCATGGGCTCGACCATCGGCGTGGTCATCGCCGCATTTGTCCTGACCGTGGCCCCGGAACTGCTGCGCGGCTTCGCCGAATACCGCGTATTGCTGTTCGGCATCCTGATGGTGTTGATGATGATCTGGCGACCGCGCGGCCTGATTCGTATCAGCCGTACCGGTGTGACCCCGCGTAAAGGAGTAGCGCCATGAGCGAAGTCGTACTCTCGGTCGAGAAACTGATGATGCACTTCGGCGGCATCAAGGCGTTGAGCGATGTCAGCCTGAAGGTGCACCGCAACTCGATCTTTGCCCTGATCGGCCCCAACGGTGCCGGCAAGACCACCGTGTTCAACTGCCTGACGGGGTTTTACAAGGCCTCCGGCGGCAAGATCGAACTCAATACCCGTGGCAAGCGAACCAACGTGATCCAGTTGCTGGGCGAATCGTTCAAGCCAACCGATTTCGTTTCGCCGAAAAGCTTTATCAGCCGGCTCCGCTACAAGATGTTCGGCGGCACCCACCTGGTGAACCGTGCCGGCCTGGCGCGGACCTTCCAGAACATTCGCCTGTTCAAGGAAATGTCGGTGCTGGAAAACCTGCTGGTGGCCCAGCACATGTGGGTCAACCGCAACCTGTTGGCCGGTATCCTCAACACCAAGGGCTACCGCAAGGCCGAAAGCGATGCGCTGGACCACGCGTTCTACTGGCTGGAAGTGGTGGACCTGGTCGACTGCGCCAACCGTCTGGCCGGTGAACTGTCCTACGGGCAACAACGCCGCCTGGAAATCGCCCGGGCCATGTGCACCCGGCCGCAGATCATCTGCCTCGACGAACCGGCCGCCGGCCTCAACCCTCAGGAAACCGAAGCGCTGAGCGCGATGATCCGGCTGCTGCGCGATGAGCACGATCTGACTGTGGTGTTGATCGAGCACGACATGGGCATGGTAATGAGTATTTCCGATCACATCGTGGTGCTGGACCACGGCATCGTCATCGCCGAAGGCGGGCCTGAGGCCATTCGACACGATCCGAAAGTGATTGCCGCCTACCTGGGTGCCGATGAAGAGGAGCTCGTATGACTAAGGGTGCCATCCTCGAACTCAAGGAGCTGGACGTGTTTTACGGGCCGATCCAGGCCCTGAAGAAAGTCTCGCTGCACATCAATGAAGGTGAAACCGTCAGCCTGATCGGCTCCAACGGCGCCGGCAAGTCGACCCTGCTGATGTCGATCTTCGGGCAGCCGCGGGCGGCGGACGGGCAGATCATCTATCAGGGGGTGGATATCACCCACAAGTCGTCCCACTACATCGCGTCCCACGGCATCGCCCAATCGCCGGAAGGCCGGCGGGGATTCCCCGATATGACCGTCGAGGAAAACCTGTTGATGGGCACCATCCCCATCGGTGACAAGTACGCCACCGAGGACATGCAGCGCATGTTCGAGCTGTTTCCGCGGCTGAAGGAACGGCGTACTCAGCGGGCCATGACCATGTCCGGTGGCGAGCAGCAAATGCTGGCCATCGCCCGTGCGTTGATGAGCCGGCCAAAATTGCTGTTGCTCGATGAACCGAGCCTGGGGCTGGCGCCGATCGTGGTAAAGCAGATCTTCGCGACTCTGCGGGAGTTGGCGAAGACCGGTATGACCATCTTCCTGGTCGAACAGAACGCCAACCACGCCCTCAAGCTGTCAGACCGGGCCTATGTGATGGTCAACGGCGAGATCCGCATCACGGGTACCGGCAAGGAGCTGCTGGTCAACGAGGACGTGCGTAACGCTTATCTCGGCGGGCACTGAGTTCTGCGCTACAACAAAAAGCCCCGACGAGCGATCGCCGGGGCTTTTTACATCCCGAATACACCACCAAACCCTGTGGAAGCGAGCCTGCTCGCGAATGCGATCTGTCAGTCACATCAATATCGTATCTGCCGTCGCTTTCGCGAGCAGGCTCGCTCCCACAAGGGAGCGGTGGTGTGCTTTTCGGAAATTGTGGAAAACAATATTCACGACCTCTCAAAGCGCGACATAAAGCCGCTGCAAATAGTTGTTTTGTCACAGTTTTGACTTGTCCCCGTTTGCTGTGGAGCTGGCTGTGAATAACGTGGGAGTAGCTGGCTGCAAGCCTTTGAATTCGTGGCCTGTAGAGATATGGTTGTTTTTTGATCAGGCGTTTTTGCCGGGCGTAAAGCCGGGGTTGTCAACCTTTTTAATGATGAAGAAATCGCGCTGAAATGAGTCGGAACAGCCTGTGGATAAGTCTGTGGTTAAACTCTGGAAAGACTCGGCTGGGGGCCGTAGTTACTGGCTTGGCGCCATCGTCGGTTTTACCAACGATCGTGCAAAATGCCATGGGGCTGCACGGCAGGCCTGTGAGGGTCAAGAAAAAAAATTTCCAAATTGCTCTTCAAGCCTTGTGCACAGCGGGTTTCAGCTTTTCCACTTGCCCCCGGAATGTGTGGATGGGGCTGTGGATAAGGTGCGCGCACATGGCTGCAACCCACGCTGGACAAGGCTTAGCCACGATTGATCACTTTTCATACAAAAACGCGATCCCAGGTTGCCGGTGAGAGCCGGGCCGGGCATGCTGCCAGCTGATTTTCTATCCCAGTGGCTGCCCGTCAGCCAAAGCAAGGAGAACACGATGTCCAACACCCTGTTTATTACCGGCGCGACCTCCGGTTTTGGTGAGGCCTGTGCCCGTCGTTTTGCCAACGCCGGCTGGAAACTGGTGCTGACAGGCCGTCGTGAAGAGCGCCTCAATGCCCTGTGCGCCGAGTTGTCGAAACAGACCGAGGTCCATGGCCTGGTACTCGACGTGCGTGATCGCAAGGCCATGGAGGAAGCGATAGCCAATCTGCCGCCTTCGTTTGCCAAGCTGCGCGCACTGATCAACAACGCTGGCCTGGCCCTGGGCGTTGACCCGGCGCCCAAGTGCGACCTCGACGATTGGGACACCATGGTCGACACCAACATCAAAGGCTTGATGTACAGCACGCGCCTGCTGTTACCACGGCTCATCGCCCATGGCCGCGGTGCCGGCATCGTCAACCTCGGCTCCGTCGCCGGCAACTACCCGTACCCGGGCAGCCACGTGTATGGCGCGAGCAAGGCGTTCGTCAAACAGTTCTCCCTGAACCTGCGCTGCGACCTGCAAGGGACCGGCGTGCGCGTCAGCAACATCGAGCCGGGCCTGTGCGAGAGCGAGTTCTCGCTGGTGCGTTTCGCCGGTGACCAGGATCGTTACAACGCGACCTACGCTGGTGCTGAGCCGATCCAGCCACAAGACATCGCCGATACGATCTTCTGGGTGCTCAACGCCCCGGCGCACATCAACATCAACAGCCTGGAGCTGATGCCGGTGAGCCAGACCTGGAGCGGGTTTGCCATTGAGCGTAATAGCGGCAAGGCATAAGCTCCGGTAACGGCCATTCGCGAGCAGGCTCGCTCCCACAGTAGATTTCCTTTGACCACACTACGTGTGAGCAACGGAGATCAACTGTGGGAGCGAGCCTGCTCGCGAAAGCGATAGCTCAGTCAACGCAAATAGTCGACCAGCCCGCGATAGCAAGTCGCCAAGTGATAAGGCGTAGTCGAAGGCATGTCCTGACGACTCACTTCACCATGCTCATCCCGACACTCATACCAGCCGCCTGCATGCAGATGGCGCTGCTGCAACGCCTGTAACTGCTGTAGCACCGCGGTCTCGCTGTCCGGGCGCAAGGTCAGGGCGCGCAGGTATTCAGCCTGAGCCCAGATTCGTTGGGTGGCATCCTTGGAAAGACCCTCCAGATTGAGCATCGCCCGAACAGCGCCAGTCTGCCGATCGACGCCCAATTGTTCGGTGAACGCAAAAGCGCGCTCCAGTGCCGCGTGCAATGCCGAGCCGCGCAGTAACGGCGAAGACTCCAGCAGGAAATACCACTCGAACTGATGCCCTGGCTCGAACCAGTTATCCACAGCCCCCAGCGGCTTCTCCATCAACACATCGTGCTGCGGATCGATAAAACGCTTATGCATGGCTGTGCATAAATCGACGAGCGCGCCTTGCACCGCGTTGTCTTCGCGCACTGACAGCGTGGCGAGGAAGGCTTCGGCCAAGTGCATCAGAGGATTCTGCAGCGGTCCGGTGTCCAGCGATGACCAATCACGGTCGAGGCTGGCTTCGTACAGGCCGTCGCCCGTGGCGAAACGCTGCGCAACAACTTCCAGTGCGGCATTCAGCACCGACTCCACCTGCGGTTCGCGAACCTTGTCCCAGTAATGGGCGTAAGCGAACAGGATGAAGGCGTGGGTGTAGAGATCTTTGCGCCGATCCAGCGGAGCGCCTTGCGGGTCGATGCTGTAGAACCAGCCATCGTGTTCGGCATCGTGAAAATGCTGCTGCAAGGAGCGGAACAACGCCGCGGCACGTTCTTCGGCGTCTGGCACCTGGCCAATCAGGCTGGAAAACAGATACAGCTGCCGCGCACAAGCCATCGCCCGGTAGCGCTGTGGTGGCAGAGGTTGATGCCCGGCATCCAGCGCCTCATAGGGCAGTGCCATGTCGGCATTCCAGCCGGGGCCTTGCCAGAGTGGCACGATCACGTCCAGAAAGTGCTGTTGCACCGAGGCGAACAGCGCGGTCAGTTCAGGCTGGGAGGCGGAGCGGGGAGGATGCGGCATTGGCTGGCGTCGTCACGGCAGGGGCGATTGCGCGACATGGTAGCA
>DQGF01000526.1:0-11859 GCA_003525045.1 Pseudomonas sp.
TTCGCGGGCGAGCCTCGCTCCTACAGGGGTTGGTTGTCTGGGACATTGAAGCGTGCCGACACTGCTGCAAGCCATAGGCGCCGAGTACCACCGCCAGGACGAACAACAACGTGGCCAACAGCGCCCAGAGCCACAGGCGCTGGGCGATAGTCATTGCCTTGAACATATTCAGTGGCCTGTCTCATGGAGCGGATGGGTCGCGCAAAGCAACCCACACCGAAATCAGTCGCAAGTGACCGCGGCCAGCATGGCCGACAGAAAGTGCTCGCCATAGGGCGGCAACAGGCCCCATTCGCGGCGCGGATCGTGGACCGATGCCTTGAACACCGTGCGCAAGTGACTGAATTCGAGAAACCCCTCGCGACCGTGATAGTGGCCCATACCCGAGGCGCCGACGCCGCCGAACGGCGCATCGTGCATCGCCGCGTGCATCATCACATCGTTGATCGTGACCCCGCCGGACAGGGTGTGCTCCAGCACGTGACGTTGCTCTTGCGCGTCCTCACCAAAGTAGTAAAGCGCCAGCGGCCGTGGTCGCCCGTTGATGTCAGCGATGACCTGATCGAGGTCTTCATAACTCAACACCACCATGGCCGGGCCGAAGATTTCCTCGTGCATGATCAGGCTGTCCGTGGCTGGATCAACCACCACCCGCAGCGGACGGCGACGATCATTGTCATTGACGGCCAACGGTTCGGGCAGGCACTCGATACGCGCACCGCGCGACTCGGCGTCCTGGACCAGGCCCTCTACCCGGTCCAGATGACGCTGGTTGACCACCGCGACTACATCCACGTTGCCGGCCACTGTCGGGTTAAGCTCGCAGTAGGCATCGCGCAGCGCATCGAGGAACGGTTCGAGCGAGGCGCTGGGCACGTACACCAGGTCCGGGTTGATGCAAATCTGCCCGCCATTGCAGGCCTTGCCCGCCGCGATGCTGAACGCGGCCTTGTTGAGGTCGGCGCTGCACGAGACGATCACCGGCGACTTGCCGCCCAGCTCAAGGGTCACCGGCACCAGGTTCTGCGCGGCATTGCTCATCACCCGCCGGCCAATCGCCGTGCTGCCGGTGAACACCAAGTGGTCGAAGGGCTGGCTGCTGAACGATTCGCCCAGCTCCGGACCACCGTTGACCACCGCCACGACCAACGGGTCGAGGTGTTCGGCGCACAGGCGCGCCACCAGCTCGGCAGTGCGCGGCACCACCTCCGAAGGTTTGAGAATCGCTCGGTTACCGGCGGCCAGGGCCGAGGCCAACGGGCTGAACAAGGTGAACAATGGCGCGTTCCAGGTACCGAGGATGCCCACCGTGCCCTTAGGCTGGTGCATGACCCAAGCCGTGGCGCCGAGTTGATCGTAGGGGCTGAACATCTGGCGCGGTTCGTCCTGCATCCACGCCTGCAAGTTGTCACGGGCATATTTAAGCGAAGCCAGTGCGCCCAGCACGTCGTTCATCAGGGAAAAACCGGCGGGCCGTCCGCCAAAGTCCTGGTCGATCGCCGTGGTCAATGCCGCATGGTTGTGGACCAACAGGTCGATCACTTGCTGGAGTCGCTGGCGACGGGTGTCGGCGCCGACAGTGCCGGCGCTGGCAAACGCAGTTTTCTGTCGTGCCAGCAGGCTGGAAAGGTCTTGGACGCTAGAAGTTTCTGAACTCATTGTTATCCCCTTGCAGGTTGGCTCGATGGCCATTGAACGCCCGATGCGCCTGGCGCCACCCTAGCCTCGCGATCAGGTGCCCCGCCTCGTCCAATCGGACGAGGCTCGCGCATGAGTGTTAGTCCGTTGAGACGATGTTCAGTACCTGCAAACACCCAATACTGGCCATACGAAAACCCCCACTCCATGAGGCCAGTCATGGCAATGCAGAACATCAGCTTCGATCCCCAGGCATTTCGTGCCGCGCTCGGCACCTTCACCACCGGGGTCACGATTATCACCACCCAGACCGAAGACGGCTCACCCGTGGGCATCACCGCCAATAGCTTCAACTCGGTGTCGCTCAACCCACCGCTGGTGCTCTGGAGTCTGTCCAAGCAAGCCCGCAGCCTGCCGGTCTTCAGCAATGGCAAGCACTGGAACGTGCACGTGCTGTCCACGGAACAGGAGACCCTGTCGGGACGATTCGCCACCCAGGGCGAGGACAAGTTTGCCGAGATCGAACTGGACGATGGCGTCAGCGAGGCTCCGCTGCTGCAAGACTGCACGGCGCGTTTCCAGTGCCGCACGGCGTTCCAGTATGAAGGCGGCGACCATGTGATCTTTGTCGGCGAAGTACTCGCGTTCGATCACAGTGACCGTGCGCCGCTGGCGTTCCAAAGTGGCCAATATGCATTGGCGACCCGCAAGCCGCGCAGCGAGCTGCGCCTGGCCACAACACCGCCACCGCCCGAGTGCAGTTATACCGAGGACTTGCTCGGCTACCTGCTGGGGCGCGGACATTACCAGGCGCTTAACGCGCTGCGGCAACTGTTGAATAGCCAGCAACTGGACGAACAAACGTTTTTTGTTCTGTCGATTCTGTGTATCCGCGACAACTTGACCCTTGAGGAAATCAATACCTTTGTTAACTACACTGGCCGCGTAGTCACCCTGGCCAGCATGCGTTTTCTAGAACGTCAGCGCCTGGTGGCGTTCGAGGGCCCAGCGCAATCGCTTCGTTTTGTTCTCACGGCCCAGGGTCGCGAAGTTTCCGTGCATCAACTGGCGCTGGCCAAGGCCGTGGAAGAGGACCTGGCCGCCAAGCTCGGTGCCGCCGACGCGCAAGCCTTGAAGGTCTTGCTCAAGCGGCTGATCGTCGTGAGTGATCCCGGCTTACCTGATCTGTGGGCACCGCGATGACTGTCCGCGCAGGCGTGTTGTTCCCGGCCAGGGTCGGCTGGGGCAGCCACGGTTTGCTGTTGGTGCTGGCCATGGTGTTTGCCGACAACTTCGTTGGGCGACAAATACTCGCGGTGATGGTCGAACCGATCAAATCCGAATTCGCAGTCAGCGACACCGCCATCGGGCTGATCTCAGGCTTGGCGTTCGCTGCAGTCTATGCGCTCATGGGCCTGCCGGCGGGGCGGTTGGTGGACCGCATGCCGCGTATTCGACTGCTGGCAATGTCTTGCCTTCTCTGGGCCCTGGCGACAATGGCTTGCGGGCTGGCAGGCAGCTTCCTTGCGCTGGCCATTGCGCGGATGCTGGTTGCAGTCAGCGAATCGCCGACGACTTCGGCCTCATTGTCGTTGATCGCCGACCTGTATCCACCACAACGACGCTCATTCGCCATCAGTTGTTTTACCGCGGCGCCCACGTTTTCCTCGATCATTGGCTTGAGTATCGGCGCATGGGTGGTGGAGCACTACGGCTGGCGCAGTGCGTTTATTGCCCTTGGCGTGCCAGCCTTGGTGTTTTGCACCATTCTGACTTTTTTCGTTCGCGACCCGCAGCGCGGCCGTTGGGACCTGCCGCCAAACTCTCACACGCAGCCTGCGCTGCTTGGCATGGGCGCCGAAGCGCGCAAGCTCTGGGCATTGCCAGCGTACCGTTGCCTGATTCTCGCGGGGGGACTGGCCACGCTCAGTTCCTATGCCCTTGGCATGTGGAACACCAGTTTCCTGGTGCGCTCCCATGGCTTGTCACTGCAACACGCGGGACTGCTGGCGGGAGTCATTTGCGGGACCTCGGCCGGAATGGGTGGCCTGCTCAGTGGTTGGTTATGTGACCGTCTGTGCCGGCGTAATCCACACTGGCAATTGTCCATTCCAATGGTGGGCCATCTGGCGGCCATCGCCGCGCTAATCCCTTATCTGCTTTGGTCCGATACCCTGCTGGTACGCTTTGGCAATGTGCCAATTCCGACTGCCATGCTCTGGTGCGCGCTCTATTCCTTCTTTGCGGTGTGGTGGGTCGCTCCGTCCTACAACCTCGTCACCCAACTGGTACCACCGGGTCGACGCGGTACCGCAATGGCTCTGCAAACCATCGTCAGCACGCTGCTCGGGGTGGGCGTCGGACCCCTGCTAACCGGATTGTTCAGTGATATGTTGCTACCGCTGTTTGGCCAAGAGTCACTGCGGTATGCGCTACTGCTGGTGAACCTGCCGGTGATCTGCGCGGTGCTGTTACTCATTCGCACCGCGAACCATGCTTCCAGAACTAACTATCGCCACGCGGAATAAGTCTCATGGCGCGAGGTCTAGGGGTATGGGCGTGTTCGTCGCTCATTCGATTATTCCTTTATCGATCTTGATAGTGGCCTGGGATGTAGTAGTGCGCCTCACGCCGCGTCAAGCGCCAGCATGCTGCGCGAAGAAGTCCTTGGTTACACCAATCATACGTACCGCCAGCTGGGAAGAACCTACGACGATCTAATAGGTGCTGTGCAAAAAGACCTTAAGCCGCTGCGCCAAGCTTTCCAGGGTCAGAGTGCTGTAATGCTGACGGTCCCACGCAGCATGCAGCGTAACGCCCAGTTCCACTTCTGGAGTACGTGGCGATGCCTGGATCAGCACGCCATGTAGCCCGTAGCTCGGCAAATCAGTCACGACACCCACTCCACGACCATTTGCAGCCAACGCCTGGATGATGGGTGATTGATCGCACTCCTCCACCGACGAATACCGCAGCCCTTCGCGTGTCATGGCCAGATCCAGTTCAAGCCGACTGACGCTGGAACTGCTGGGCAATAACAAAGGTTGATCCGCCAGTTCGGCGAGCGTCACCATGCTCATCTTTTTGATAGCCCATGGGTGGTTGCTTCTCACATAGGCTCGAAGCGGTACCAGACCTAATTGCAGCGTGGCGCAATCCTGCTCAGGTGTGATTGGAGAGACCACCATGTCCATCCCGCCATGAAGCAGTTCGTGCAAACCGAAATGCGACGATTCGTGGGTGAGGATCAATGGATCCTCGACCTTCAACGTGCTGATGAAAGGCGCGATCAAACCGGTGATCGTGGCATACGTCGCGCCTAGATGCAGACGCTTGATATGCCCCTTGGACCAGCTCTGTGCCGCTGCTTTTACCGAGCGTGCGTTGCTCAAAAGTTGCCGCGCCAAAGGCACCAATTCGCGACCGGCTGGCGTCAGCCGCAAGCGGTTGCGCTGATTATCGAATAGCTTGAAGCCCAGCTCGCCTTCGAAACTTTGTATTTGTCGACTTAGGGCCGGCTGCGCCATGTGCAATTGCGGGGCGGCAGCGGTGACCGTGCCAAAATCGACTACGGCGAGAAAACACTCGACACGGCGTAAGTTCATAGCGCCTTTACCATTTTGCATTCCTGAAAAGAAGCGCAGCTCAGTGGCTGCGCTTTTAGCGTATCAGTCGGTCAAGGACGTACCGCCGTGACTTCTATTTCAACCAGGTAGCCCGGATTGGCAAGGCCGGTCACTTGAAAAACCGACCGAGTGGGCAGCAGCGGTTGTTGTGCCGTGCCGAAAAACCGAGTGTAGCCGTTCATGAAACCGGCAAAATCCATTTTGCCCTGCTTCGCCGGATCCCCCACCAGGTACACCTGCATCTTCACCACATCGCGCATCTCCAGGCCAAGGTTCTTCATTGTTTGCTCGATACCCTGCAGGACATTGACCGTCTGGGCCTGGGTATCACCATAGGCGGCGACACTGGTTTTGTCCTGATCGGCGTGGATCACCGACGGCACCGCCCCACTGAAGTTCACCAGCGTAGCGTTTGCCGGAATCTCGATGGCCAGCGCGACGGGGAAATCGGTCCCTGGAATTTTGTGACGGATCACTTCACTGGCATTGGCTTGAGCGAGCAGCATAAAGATTCCCAGACTGGCGGCGAGTGCCGGATTGACGGAAGAACGGGGCATCGAAATTCTCTCTATTAAATTTGGCAAACTCATCGGCCGGTTAATGCCTTAACCGTTGCCATGTTGACCGGTTCATTGAATGCATTGCCGTTGTGCGTGCGGATGTAGGTCACCACCGCCGCAATCTGTTCATCGTCCAGGAAACTCTTGAAAGCAGGCATGCCGCCCTGCCCTTGAGCCACCATGAAAACGGGATAGGCGTCTGCTGATAATCGCGGATTGTTGGCCAGGGCCGGATACGCGCCTGCACCTTGCGCGCCTTGGCCTTGAGCCATGTGGCAGCCTTGGCAAATGGCCTTGAACAGATTTTCGCCCTCTCGTTGTTCGAAATGCTTGCCAGGGGCAGACACTTGCGGATCGAGTGCATTTGCCTGCACGCTCGCCACCGAAATCAACAACACCGAGGCAGAATAAAGTCGTTTCATGGTTAGCTCCTCAGGCCTTGGCGGTCTGGTGTCCGACGATGTGCGCATGCAGGCGGGTGATAGCGTCCTGTGCCGAAAGAATTGCGCCTTCCTGCCACGCTGGCAGTTGCGAGGCGTGTTCACCGGCAAGTACCAGACGCCCATCGATCTGACACAGATTGTTGTAGTGTGCTGCGCGCGAAGCCTCGGTCCAGGCCCCGTAACACCCGTTGCTCCAAGGCACGCGATGCCAGCCAACAGCGATACCGTTGTCGAATTCGACCGGATACTGCGCGTGAACCTGACTGCCGTATTCGACGGATTTTCTGATCCGTTCTTCAGGCGTCATTGCCGTGAATTCGAAGGCGTTGTTGTTTTCCCAGAGGTAGCCCCCGAGTAAAACGCCTTTGCCGCGACTGCCATAATCGCAATTGGGATAACCAATCTGCTGCATGGGTGAATCTGTGTAGCTCACCCCGCCATAAATATGTTCGTCCTGTTCCCAGAAACGTCTTTTGAACTGCAAGCCAATCTTGACCGATGCGTTGTAAGGCACCGCCCGAATGGCTGCCAGCATCGGCGCGGCGCAATCGACAGGGATTTGGCTGAGGATCGACAACGGCAGTGTGCACACGCACCAATCGGCTTTTTCCTGGCGAGGTTGGCCGCCCTGGCTGCTTTCACAGGTGACCGTCACCCCTTGATCGTTCTGCTGGATGCGGGTGACTTTGCTATTGAACTGGATCAAGCCTTCGAGCTGGCGAGCGAACGCCTGGGCGATCATGTCCATCCCCCCCACGGGCTGAAACAGCGAGGTCTGGAACTCATGCAACTGACCGACCATGAGGTACAGCCACATGCCTGATTGGAGCAGCGCCTGACGATCGATGATTTCCGAGGGTTGGGCCGCAGGCATCAGACCGCCACCGGCATCCACGGCAAAGCCGCGACGCAGGCTGGTGTTTGGCGATTTCCGGTACTCATTGCCAGCATCGAGCCCGGCCCATACACGCAGGCTTTCCAGTAGTTTTTGCCGATCTTCGGCAGTGACTTCCTGATCCAGCGCCCCTTGGTTGACCGCCTTGCTCAACAGCTCGGCAATATGCCCCTGGTAATCGGCCTGGACTTCACGATAACGCTTGGGTTTGCCGCCGAACGCCTGACTGTTATGGACCAGAGCGTTATGGTTGACCTGTACGAAGGGTTCGAGCTTGACCTCGAATTTTTTGCAGTAATCAAGAATGGCATGGTGATGGTAGGGAATTCGCCAAGGCCCCGGATTGAAATAAAGCCCCTGATCAAAATGGCAATCCTGAACTGCGCCCCCTAACTCGGTGAAGCGATCACCACCACGCAGGGTCCAACAGCGACCTCCGGCCTTCGCGTTGTATTCCAGCACTTTGACCTTGTAACCTGCCTGGCGCAGTTCATAAGCAGCCGTCATGCCTGCCAGACCAGCCCCCAAGACCAGTACCGTCGTACCTTTTGGCGCCTGGCTCAGCTTGAAATCACCGGTATAAGTCGACTCACCGGCAAAGCTCAAGGCGCTCATGGCCTGGTACATCGCGGCCGCACCGGCGGTGTTGCCAATCCAGCGCAGCAACGTGCGCCGTGTCACTTTAGCTTGATCGATCATGACGACTTGGCTCCCAACCCCGCGAGCAGTGGATAGTTGAGAACGAACTCGACATGGGCCCGCACACCGGTCTTCAGCGTGGCATCGTCGACGGTAAAAAACGGGCTGTGATTGACGGGCGCTTTGAGCATGTCCTGATCGGGAGATGTCGCTCCCAGGAACACGAACAGTGCAGGGACCCTTTTGGCGTAATGGGCGAAGTCTTCACTCGCGGGTGAGAAATTCGGTGTGATTTTCGCGTTGCCGTCCGCAGCCTTCTTCATCGACGCGGCCATCATTCGGGTCAGGCGCTTGTCGTTCATCAGGACCGGTGCGTATTCCGCGAGCTCGACTTTTGCTGCGACACCATTGGCTTGGGCGACGTGTTCGATCATCGGCGGCAACTGGTTCAGGATGCCGTTACGGATCTCGTTGTCGTTAGTACGCACCGTGCCAAGCATCGACAAGGTGTCAGGAATGATGTTGCCAACCGTTCCGGCGTTGATTGCACCAATCGTGATGACCCCCATGCCTTGACTCAGGTCAGCGCGACGACTGATCAGGGTCTGCAATGCAGTGATCATCTGTGCACTGGCAACTACCGGATCCGCGCCTTTCCAGGGCATCGAGCCATGCACTTGTCGTCCACTTACGGTAATGCGCAGGCCATCGGCACTGTTGAGAATAGGTCCGGGCTTGTAGCGAATTTGTCCGCTCGGCAGCCCGGCCATGACGTGCAAGCCGAAGATGGCTTCAACTTTTGGGTTGTCCAGCGCGCCTTCGGCAATCATTTTCCGCGCACCGATTTCTGCGCCTTGGGTGAAGTTATCGATGTTCGCGCCACCCTCCTCGGCTGGCTGAAACACAAATACCACGGTGCCCGCAATCTGGTCACGGTGGTCAGCCAGCAGCTTCGCCGCACCCAGCAACATCGCGGTATGAGCATCGTGCCCACAGGCATGCATGACCGGAACTTCCTTGCCCTGGTATTGCGCCCGGGCGGTGCTCGCGAAGGCCAGCCCCACAGGTTCCTGCACCGGCAACGCGTCCATGTCGGCGCGTAACGCCATGACCGGTCCTGGCTTGCCGCCCTT
Source organism: Pseudomonas sp. (assembly GCA_003525045.1). Lineage (GTDB taxonomy): Bacteria > Pseudomonadota > Gammaproteobacteria > Pseudomonadales > Pseudomonadaceae > Aquipseudomonas. The sequence goes on from DQGF01000526.1 coordinate 8,935, forward strand.
AAGGACACCGATGACTCCGGTATTAGCGACGTGGGTACGAACTTCGATGCCCAGTGATTTCAAACGCTCAGCAACCAACTTTGAAGTTTCAAACTCTTGATTGCCCAACTCGGGATGCTGGTGGATCCTGTGTCGCAGCGCGATTACGGCGGGCTCTTCCTGCAAGGCAGAGGCTTTGACCCAGTCATCGGGCTCGCTGGCTTGCGACGCCGTGTTGACGGCAGCGGTAAGCATTGAAACGAACAGCATCGGATAGATGGATTTCATAGGAACACTCTTTAACGAACAGGCACACCTCTCCCGCTCTTGACGACGCCAGAGAAACCATACGTGTTGAAAAAAAGGGTAATCGCCGTGCTGGCCAATCACCCTGAGGAAAGCTCAGTCAGGCTGGTGGCGCGTCACGAACAACGTGATGATCGTGGCGCACAGCGAGATGGCGGCGATAAGGCTGAGGAGCAGCGCAGGCCCCCATGACTTGCCATCCGAAAGCATCAGGAACCCTGTGGCCAATGCCGGCATGAACCCCGCTATCAAGCCGGAAAGGTTGGCCGACAACCCCAGGCCGCTGTAATGCAGATGCGGTGGAAACAAGCGGGTCAGCACATTGCCGATAGGCGCGTAGGCCACCGTCGCCAACCCCAGGCCAAGGACCATGGCAAGGTTGATGTACATGGGTTCACGGGTATCGACCAGCCAGAACATCGGGAATGCCAACACCAGGGTAATGATGTAGCCGATGATTACCGTTTGCGTCGCGCCAATACGGTCGGCCAGCTTGCCGGACACCACCAGGGTGACCATTTGCATGAGCGCACCACAGGTCAACGCCGTGAGAATGACGTGGCTGGGCAAGTTCAGCGTCTTGGTGACATAGCTGATCATGAACGCGGTAATGATGAAGAAACCAGCATTGCAATAAAGGTAAGTGGCGATGCCCAACACTAGCCGTCCCGGGACTTGGCGGAACAGTTCGAGCACCGGCATTTTTTCGGTTTTGTTCTCGCTGGCCAGTTGTTGGAAAGCCGGGGTTTCTTCGACTTTCCAGCGCAACCACAGCGCTACGCCGACCAACACGATGGACACCGCAAACGGCACACGCCAGGCCCACTCCAAGAAGGCGTCACCCGGCAAAGAAGCGGCCAGGGCGACGGCACCCGACGACAGCAAGGTGCCCGTCGGCGAGCCCAATTGCACGATGGCTGCGTACAACCCGCGTTTTTTCGGCGGCGCGTATTCGATCGCCAGCAAGGTCGCTCCGCCCCACTCTCCACCGGCAGCAATACCTTGCACGGCACGCAGGATAGTCAACAGGATGGGCGCGACGATTCCGGCCGTGGCGTAAGTCGGCAGAAAACCGATCATGGTCGTCGCCAGCCCCATCATCAGTACCGTGATGACTAATGCACTGCGCCGGCCATACTTGTCACCGATATGCCCGAAAATCACGGCCCCCAGCGGACGAGCAGCGAAGCCGACACCGAAACTTAAAAACGCGCCCATCACCGAAATGGCGGGGACGTCACCCGGAAAAAACAGCGGAGCGAACACAATCGCGGCCACGGTGCCGAACAGGAAAAAGTCGTACCACTCCAGGGCAGTTCCGATATAAGCAGCGATCACGATCTTGCGTGTCTGCGCCGCATCGAAACTGACCGGGGTCGAAGCTGGCCCGTCTGTCGAACTCACGGGGAGCGTAGTGGATTTCATGGGTACTCCGGTTTTTTATGCTGTTATTAGTGTTTACGGGCTGCGGCGGATCAGAAAATGTTGAAAGGCACGTTGACGATCAGGCGAAACTCTTCAAGGTTGCCTTCGATTTGGTTTTCGCTCGCGCGATGCCAGGCATAACCACTGAGTAGATTGACGCCTTTCAACTGCCCTGACTGGACGACATAACTGACGAAGGTTCCAACCTCATAGTGGCTTTCGTCACTCTGCTTGAGCACAGACGAATAGATGCCGTCGGGCCCTCCATCATAGTGAGTTCCATCAATTCCCCAGCCCTTGATGTACCAGAGGATGGTCTTGAAACCTGGAAAACCATACGCCGCGAAATCATTGATGTAATTGACCTGGAATGAGCGTTCATTGGGGCCGTTGTAATACGAGAGCATGGTGTTTGGCAGATTGATCGCATTCGATTCGGCCACATAGTCGAAGTACTCATCACCCTTGATCTGCTGCAGGCCAAATTTCAGCGTGTGGTTCTTGTAAACAGGTGTAATGCTCAGGCCATAAGCCTGCTGGTCGATAGTCCCAGCCACTTCCCGGCCACTGGACTGGGTGTTGTAGAAGTCAAACTGGATATCTGTTGTGATTTCATCCCATTTGAATTTCTGTCCCAGCCCCACGTATTCACGATCCCAAATGTCCTCGAAACGCGAGACGTAAGCACTGGCGCGCCAGCCATTGCTGGCCAGGTAGTCGGCGCCGGCGTAAGCCACCCAGTCACTGGTGACCCGTCGAGTGCCGAAACTGGGCGTCAAATCCTGACTGCCTGCGCCGGTGCGCGGCGTAGCCCTGTCAAAGTACCCGGACTTGATCGTCAGGCCCTCAACGTCATGACTTTCCAGCGAGACACCGTCGAATGCTGCCGGAAGCGTGCGTGTATCGGAATAACCCATCACGGGTGTCTTGACCTGGTGCCTGCCGACTTTCAGCACCGTGTCGGATACTTTGAATTTCAGCGCCGCGACACCCATCTTGCTCCAGTCATCAACCACGTCGCCGTCTTTGTCGACCAACAGACGGTTGCTCCCACCGGCGGTCGCCAGTTTGCCGCGTTCAAGAGCAACGGCAGAGTACGCCGACAGATCAAGGCCGAAACCGACCATGCCTTGGGTGAATCCGGACACATAATCAAGCTTGAAACCCTCAAGCCAGGCCGTGCGGTCGCGCACGGCCCGCCGCCCTTCAGATGTT
>DQGF01000526.1:12166-14190 GCA_003525045.1 Pseudomonas sp.
CCCCCCCCCCGCCGCCCTTCAGATGTTTGCGCGGAAAAGTAAGTATCCTTGCGCCCGATTTCATGGGAGTACCACTGCCGAGTATTAAGCGTCAGCGAACTGTCTTCGATGAAGCCGGTTTCCTTGGCCTGTACACCCATCGGAGCTATAAAAAGAGCGGCCGCAAGCGACCCGGCCACCTGAGGTGCCGAACGAACCCTATGCATAACTGAACGCCTTATAATTTTTGTGATGGCAGGCAGAAAGGTGAAGTTGAGTCTTTGGTTTTATTTGGCGTGGTTGAGGCCGCACCAGCGTGCGATGAACACCGCGAGAACCTTGGTGACATCCATCATGCTGTTGATCGAAACCCACTCATCAATGCCGTGGATGGAGCCACCGACAGGGCCGTAACAGGTCGCGGGGATACCACCGTACAAATTGAAAAAACGCGCGTCGGTTGCGCCTTCAAACGTCACCAGTGGCAATGCTTCACCGATCACATCGGCATAGGTACGTTGCAGCGAAGTCATCACCGGCTGATTCATGTCGATCTCACAGCCCTGCGCCTGGAACCCGCCGTAGGTGACGTGGTACTGAGCTGACAGATGAGCCGGGTGACCGAGGAACAATGCTTCGAGCCTGGCTTCGACTTCGGCCTTGATCTGCTCCACGGTTTTTTCGGGGTAAAAACCAATGCGAATATCCAGACGGCACATCGACGGTACCGAGGATGTCCATTCACCGCCCTGGATCTTGCCCAGGTTGAAATTGATCGGTTTAGGGTGGTGGCTGTAGCAGTGATGCCGATTGGCAGGCTCGTTCCACTCACTTTCCAGCGTCTTGAGGCCGGCGAACATCGCCAATGCAAAATCAACGGCGCTACTGCCCTGAGTCGCCATGGCCGCATGGGCCGGTTTGCCGCTGATTTCCAGCGACAACCAGAGCACACCCATCTGGCACGTCATCAACCCCGCTGTCGGCTCGGTAATGATTGCAGCGTCTGCGGTGTGCCCGGCGACCAGACAGGCCAACGCACCGTTACCCGTGCATTCCTCTTCGATCACCGACTGGAGAATGACCTTGGCAGCCGGCTCGTAACCCAGTCGCTTCAATGCTTTGAACGCCATGATGTAGCTGACGATGCCGGCCTTCATATCGCAAGCACCACGGCCGAACAGTTTGTCACCATCGACCCACGGCTGGAACGGCGACTGAGTCCACAGTCGTTCATCACCGACTGGAACCACGTCGATATGCCCATTGAAAATAATCGACTTGCCCTGCACCACCGAAGGCCAATGAGTCCCGATCACATTGACCCGACCCTCGTAAGAAACCAGTGACGGCGAATACCCCGGGTGATCCTTGATCTGGCTTTCGTCGATGGTCAGCGCTTGAACTTCAAGTTGCAGGTCATCGGCGAACACTCTTTTCATCACGTCCTGCGCCGATTGCTCTTCACCCAGGAGCGACGCATGGGATACCAGTTCATTCAACAGGGCGATCGATTCGTCGCGCAGTGTCTCGACCGTGGCGACGATGTCTTTCTCGAGCGCATTCATGTTTATTGTTTTCATTTTCAGGTCCACAGATAACTGGATGTGGGAAGAGCGTAAATTCAGCGCACCATGCCGTCCAATGCTGATTTGTTGGACTATCAATACCTAAACAGCATGGTTTTAATCACCAAAAATCGCTTTACACCCCTTGTCGAGCGAGAGTGGGTTAAGCAAGCGATTACTGCGCTACAGCTTGATCCAGGTGGCTTTGAGCTCAGTGTATTTGTCGAACGCATGCAACGACTTGTCACGACCGTTACCCGACTGCTTGAAGCCGCCGAAGGGGGTCGAGACCCGCACCGAGGTGTTCGAGTTGATCGAGAGCACGCCGGTCTCGACCGCGCGCGCGACGCGCAGCGCGCGGGCGCCGTCGCGCGTCCAGATCGAGCCGGAGAGGCCGTACGGCGTGTCGTTCGCGATCCGGATCGCGTCCTTCTCGTCCTCGAACGGGATCACCGTCACGACCGGGCCGAAGATCTCCTC
>DQGF01000526.1:14281-14433 GCA_003525045.1 Pseudomonas sp.
GACTGCTTGAAGCCGCCGAAGGGTGCGGTCATGTCACCACCGCTGTACTGGTTGATCCAGACACTGCCCGCACGCAGGGCTTTTGCCGCCAAGTGCGCCTTCGACAAATCCCGCGTCCAGACCGCTGCTGCAAGCCCGTAAGGGCTGTCGTT
>DQGF01000526.1:14729-15002 GCA_003525045.1 Pseudomonas sp.
GCAAGCCCGTAAGGGCTGTCGTTAGCGATCTCTATCGCCTGCTCCAACGTGTCGAAAGCGATCACTGACAGCACGGGACCGAACACTTCTTCACGGGCAATACCCATTGCGTTATCGACCTCATCGAACAGCGCCGGCTCGACATAGGCGCCGCCACTTTCAACCCGCATTTGCCGACCTCCACTGCGTAAGGTCGCACCCTGTTTTTGCGCTCCGGCAATGTGCGCCAGGACACTTTGCAGGTGCTGGTGGTCCACCACTGCACCCGCCATG
>DQGF01000454.1 GCA_003525045.1 Pseudomonas sp.
GGCCCGACCGACGATCCCGAGATCAATGAACTGCGTCAGCGCCAGATGCGTAACTTCTTCGCCACGTTGCTGCTGTCCCAGGGCACACCGATGCTGGTGGCCGGCGACGAATTCGCTCGCACCCAGGAAGGCAACAACAACGCCTATTGCCAGGACAGCGACATCGGCTGGGTCAATTGGGACCTGAGCGATGATGGCAAAGCTTTGCTGAAGTTCGTCAAACGCCTGATCAAGTTGCGCCTGACCTATCCGATCCTGCGCCGCGGCCGCTTCCTGGTGGGCAATTACAACGAGGACATCGGGGTCAAGGACGTCACCTGGCTCGCGCCGGATGGCAGCGAAATGACCATCGAACAGTGGGAAGAAGCCCATGGCCGCTGCCTGGGCATGCTGCTCGACGGCCGCGCCCAGGAAACCGGGATCCGCCGCAAGGGCGGGGACGCGACCCTGCTGCTGGTGGTCAACGCCCATCATGACGTAGTCAACTTCCTGCTGCCTGAAGTGCCGGATGGCCGTTTCTGGACCTGCATGATCGACACCAATCAACCCTCGATTCGCGGTCAGGAACGCTTCGAGTTCGGCCACGAGTACTCGGTCACCGGCCGTTCGCTGCTGCTGTTCGAATTGCAGCGTGAGGATGAAGAGTGAAATGGACCTCCAGGGGTTTTTTCATCGTCAGTCACCGGACTACGCCGACACCCAGGCGTTAGGCCGGTGTCTGCGGGCGCTGATGGAGGCGGGTCTCGATCAGCTGCCATTGCCCGGCAGTGGCCGGACCCTGGAGCGTTTTCAGGCGCTGGCCGAGGTCGGCGGGCATGACCTGGGGTTGTGCAAGTTGTACGAGGGCCATACCGACGCGCTGGCGATCATCCAGCAACTCGGTGCGTCACCAACGCCCGGCAGTACCTGGGGTATGTGGGCCGCCGAACCGCCACACGCGCGGGTACGGGTCAGCCCACACGGCCGGTTGGTTGCACTGCATGGGCGCAAGGCCTGGTGTTCGGGGGCTGCGGTGTTGAGCCACGGCTTGCTGACTGCCTGGGACGCGCAGGACCGACAGCAACTGGTGGCGGTGGCGCTGGATCAACCTGGCGTGACCGTCACCGATCAAGGCTGGCAAGCCGTCGGCATGGGCGCGACCGGCAGCGTCGAAGTGCTGTTCGACGGTGCCGAGGCGCACGCCATCGGCCATCCCGGCGACTACCTGCAACGCCCCGGCTTCTGGCAAGGCGGGATCGGCATTGCCGCCTGTTGGTATGGCGCCGCCCAGAGCATTGCCGAACGCCTGCGCAGTCACTGCGCCCACCGCGAAGAACCCCATGCCCTGGCCCACCTCGGCGCCGTCGACAGCGCATTGCAGGCCGCTGCCGATGTGCTGCGGGTCAGTGCTCTGCGAATCGACGCCGCGCCACTGGACAACGCCGAGCTGCTGGCCCGTCGCGTGCGGGCGGTGGTCGAGCACAGCGCCGGGCAAGTCATCCAGCATGTCGGCCGCGCCCTGGGCGCCGGCCCCTACTGCAAGGATCGGCAGTTCGCCCGGTTGATTGCCGACCTGCCGGTGTTCCTGCGTCAAAGCCACGCCGAACGAGACCTTGCCGCGCTGGGGCAACGGGTCATCAACGGGACATGGACCTTATGAAAACCAATCCAATCGTCGGCCAGGGTACGCCTCTGCACCTGTGGCAAACTTCCAGCCACCTGGCGCAGTTACCGGCGATCGACATCCTGACGCTGGTACCGGAAGGCTTCCGGGCCGTCATCATCGCCCCCCATCCGGATGACGAAGTGCTGGGCTGCGGCGGTTTCCTGCAATTGCTCGCCGGCGCCGGCCGTGCGCTGCAGTTGATTTCGGTCACCGATGGCAGCGCCAGCCACCCCGGTTCCGAGCGTTGGCCGGTGGAACGTTTGAGCGCGGTCCGCCCCCAGGAATCCGCCGCCGCCCTGCGCCGTCTCGGCCTGCCGCTGCACAGTCTGAAATGGCTGCGCGGCGGGTTCGCCGACAGTCAGGTGGCAGCACGCGAAGACGAGTTGCGCGAGTTCATCGAACGCCACCTGTGCGCCAACGATGTGGTGTTTACCACCTGGCGAGAAGACGGTCATTGCGACCATGAAGCCGTGGGTCGAGCCAGCGCTGAAGCGGCGAAACGCGTCGGCGCGACCCTGCATGAACTGCCCGTCTGGACCTGGCATTGGGCCGCCCCCGAAGACAGTTCCGTGCCGTGGCACCGGGCGCGAAAAGTCTTGCTCAAGCCACATCAAGTGGCTCGCAAGCGGCATGCCATTCATGCCTTCGCCAGCCAGCTGGAAGGCGACCCGCACATCGGCTTGCCGCCGGTCCTGGCGCCCTATGTACTGGATCGGTTGCTGCAACCGTTCGAAGTGGTGTTTCTATGAGCGTCGAGGATCGCTACTTCGACGGCTTGTTTGCAGGCAACGACGATCCCTGGGCGTTCCGTGATCGTTGGTACGAACAGCGCAAACGCGCCATCACCCTGGCCGCGCTGCCCCGACCACACTATCGCGCCATCTTCGAGCCGGGTTGCGCCAACGGTGAACTGAGCGCCGACCTGGCCACCCGCTGCGACCGCCTGTTGTGTTGCGACACCGCAGCCGCCGCGGTGACGCTGGCCCGCACTCGTCTGAGCCTGTTCGATCATGCCGAAGTCCGTCGCAGCCGCTTGCCGGGCGATTGGCCGAACGAACAGTTCGACCTGATCGTGCTCAGCGAAGTCGGCTACTACCTGGACGCCGCAGACCTCAAACACCTGATCGAACGCGCCGCACAGTCGCTGACCGCCGACGGCCAACTCCTGGCCTGTCACTGGCGCCCGCCGATCGATGACTGCCCGCTCAATGCCCGACAAGTGCATGACCTGCTCCACGAGCATTTGCACATGCCGCGCCTGGTCCTGCATCAGGAGGCTGATTTCCTGTTGGAACTCTGGAGCCGTGAACCGCGTTCCGTGGCGGCCCTGGAAGGCTTGCGATGATGGGCCATTGTTCCCTTTTGTGGCGTCGACACCCATGAATCGCCCCCGGCCAGGAAGATAAAAAACGAACCAGATGGAACATCGACGCGACGAATAGCCTTACATGAGCAATACTCTGCTCGCGGCAATCCAGGGTTTGGAGCGCTGCACATTGCAATCAGACAAGGATGTAGCCCCGATGAAATCTGTTTCCATCATTGAAAGCAGTCAGCCAGCGCAGATCTGGAACAGCGCCCCTCAGCTGGACACTATCCCCGTCATCAACACCGAGACCCTGGTCCCCCCCGGCGCCCGTGCCGTGGTGATCGCGCCACATCCCGGCGATGAAGTAGTGACCTGCGGCGGCTTGCTGCAGTTGCTCAGCACCTTGGGTCATCCCCTGCAACTGATCTCGATGACCGACGGCAGCGCCAGCCATCCGGGCTCGCAGCAGTGGTCGGAGAAACGCCTGAGCGTGTTTCGTCCCCAGGAAAGCGTCGAAGCCTTGCGCCGGCTCGGGTTACCGATGCACAGCCTGAAGTGGATTCGCGGCGGCTTCACCGACAACGCCCTGGCCGAGCGGGAACTTCAACTGACTCAATTCATTGTCCGTTACTTGCGGCCCGGTGATGTGGTGTTCAGCACCTGGGGCGAGGACGGCAATGATGACCATGACGCGGTTGGCCGGGCCAGCGCCAAGGCGGCCGCCCTGGTCGGCGCGACGTTTCATGAAGTGCCGCTCTGGGCCTGGCACTGGCCCACCCGCGATCGCGGGCTGATTCCCTGGCATCGGGCGCGCAAGGTACGGCTCGACACCTGGACCGTCGCGCGAAAAAGCCACGCCACCCATGCCTACGCCAGCCAGCTCGACGGCGAACCCGCCATCGGCCTCGCCCCGCTGCTGCCTCGGGTACTGCTGGAGCGTATACGCTTGCCGTATGAAATCGTGTTCGTCTGAGCCAATGCGAATCAAATGTGGGAGCGAGCCTGCTCGCGAATGCGGTTTGTCAGTCACATCAATATTGAATGTGCCGCCGCCTTCGCG
>DQGF01000278.1:0-259 GCA_003525045.1 Pseudomonas sp.
GGCTTGCCCGCGAAGGCGTCAGCAGGATCGCCTCCGCCCGCGCTACCTATCCACTTTATGTTTAGCGGCATACAAACACAGCATCTCCATCGCCAACGTCGCCGCCGCCAATGAAGTAATGTCCGCACTGTCATAGGCCGGCGCCACTTCCACCACGTCCATCCCCACCAGATTGATCCCGCGCAGACCACCGAGGATTTCCAGCGCCTGCACCGTGCTCAAGCCGCCGCACACCGGCGTTCCGGTGCCCGGAGCGAAT
>DQGF01000278.1:553-878 GCA_003525045.1 Pseudomonas sp.
GTCCCGGTGCCCGGCGCGAAGGCCGGGTCAAGGCAGTCGATGTCGAACGTCAGGTACACCGGGTTGTCGCCGACCCGCGCCCGAATCGCTTCGACAATCGCATCAACCCCGCGTCGATGCACCTGTCGCGCATCCAGCACCTCGAAGCCTTGATGATCGTCATTGGTCGTGCGCAGGCCGATCTGCACCGACCGCGACGGATCCACCAGCCCTTCCCTGGCGGCATGCCAGAACATGGTGCCGTGATCGACGCGTTTACCGCCTTCGTCCGGCCAGGTATCGCTGTGGGCATCGAAGTGGATCAGCGACAGCGCGCCGTGTTTGC
>DQGF01000278.1:1191-4082 GCA_003525045.1 Pseudomonas sp.
GCATGGGCCTTGAGCAGCGGATAGGTGATGAAGTGATCGCCGCCGAAGGTCAACATCGCGCTGCCGGCACTGAGGATATGCTCGGCGTGCGCCTCGATGCTTTCAGGCACCGACTGCGGCCTGCCGTAATCGAAGTCGCAATCGCCGTAGTCGATCACCGCCAGATGGTCGAACGGATCGAAGGTCCACGGCCAATGGCGCTCCCAGGCAATCCCGGTGGACGCGGCACGAATGCCTCGTGGTCCGAAACGGGCACCGGGGCGGTTGCTGGTCGCCGTGTCGAACGGCACCCCGCTGACCGCCACGTCGACACCACGCAAGTCGCGGCTGTAGCGGCGGCGCATGAAACTGGTGATACCGGCGTAGGTGCTTTCGGCGGCTGTTCCGTAAAGGCTGTCACGGGTGAGGGCTTGATCGTTCTGCACAGGGAGGTCCATGGAAGGCTCCTTATTATTGGCGGCTACGGAAAGTGGTCCACAAGCGAGTGCGCTGGCGCATGTCCTTGAGGCTCATGCTGCGGTCGGCGTACAGCCGTTCTCGCACGTCGGCCAGCGGAAAAATGTCCGGATCGCTGCGCACCGCTTCATCCACCAGCGGTGTCGCTGCCTGGTTGGCCGTGGCGAAGAACAGCGTATTGGTCAGCGCCGCGACGGATTCGGGGCGCAACATGAACTCGATGAAGGCACGGGCGGCTTCGGGGTGTGGCGCATCCTTGGGAATCGCCAGGTTGTCCTGCCAGACCAGCGTGCCCTCCTTCGGAATCCGGTACGCCACCTCGAACGGCTTGCTCGCCTTGCGCGCTTGATCGGCGGCCATGCTGGCATCACCGTTGTAGGTCAACGCCAGACAGACGCTGCCATTGGCCAGGTCGCTGATCTGCCGACCGGTGGCGACATACAGCACATTGGGTTGCAGCTGATGCAACAACGCCTCGGCGGCTGACAGATCAGACTTGTCGGTGCTGTAGGGATTTTTACCCAGGTAATGCAATGCCAGACCGACCACTTCCTGGGGTGAGTCGAGAATGGCAATGCCACAGTCTTTCAGCTTGGTGGCGTATTCCGGCTTGAACAGCAGGTCCAGGCTGTTGAGCGGTACGTTCGGTAAGCGCTGCTTCACCGCTTCGACATTCATCCCCAACCCCAGGGTGCCCCAAGTGTAGGGCACGCCAAAGCGGTTGCCGGGATCGACGGCGGCGAGTTTTCCCAGCAAGTCCGGGTCGAGGTTGGCGTAGCCCTTGAGGCCCTCGTGGGGAATTTCCTTCAGCGCACCGGCTGCCAGCCCACGGGCCAGCACACTCGACGACGGCACCACCACGTCATAACCGCTGCCCCCGGTGAGCAATTTGGTTTCCAGCACTTCGGAAGAATCGAAGGTGTCGTAACGCACGTGAATGCCGGTTTCCTGCTCGAAGCGCTGCAAGGTTTGCGGCGCCACGTAATCGGCCCAACTGTAGAGATTGAGGGTCTTTTCCTCGGCCTGGGCCGAGACGGCCATGGCGAGGAACAGTGCGGATAAACCCAGCTTGGATAGAGGAACCATGACGAACACCTGACCAGAGGAAGTGGCTGCAGAATGCGTCGTCGAATACATTGATTAAATATAAAGATTGTTATCCTGACTTTATCCCGGAGTAATGTTTGATGCTCGGCCAACTCCACGATCTCGATCTGCATCTGCTGCGTCTGTTTGTCAGGGTGGTCGAATGCGGTGGTTTCAGCGCGGCCCAGGGTGAGTTGGGCCTGAGCCAGTCGAGCATCAGTCAGCAAATGGCCAAGCTCGAAACCCGCCTTGGCTACCGGCTGTGCAGTCGCGGCAAGGGCGGATTCCAGATCACACCCAAGGGCGAACAACTGCTGGCCGCGACACGCGGGTTGTTCGAATCCATCGAGGCGTTCCGCCATCAATCCAACGGCGTGGCGGGTCGATTGATCGGCGAAGTACGTCTGGGCTTATCCGAGGCGCTCGATCAATCGGTGCTGCAACGGGTGGCCGACGCTATCCGGCGCTTTCGCGAGCGGGACGAAACGGTTCGCATCGAATTGATCAGCGCCATGCCCGGGGAAATGGAGCGCTTGCTGCTGCAACAGCGGCTGGACCTGGCGATCGGCTATTTCTCACAGGTGCAAAGCGCGTTTGACTACCGCGAACTGTTCACCGAAACCCAGCACCTGTATTGCGCCCCCGGCCATCCGTTGTTCACCGATGACGCACCGGACGATCAAGCGCTCCAGGCTTGCGACCGGGTCGATCACCCCTACCGCTTCCTGCGCAGCGACGAGCCGTTCCAGGGCCAGCGGTGTTCGGCGCGATCGGAGCAGGTCGAAGGCACCCTCGCCTTTATTCTTTCCGGCAAACATGTGGGTTATCTGCCCAGCCATTTTGCCCGAAGCTGGGAGGACAAAGGTTTGCTCAGGTCCGTGCGCCGCGAGGACATGAGTTTCGACGTGGCATTCCATCTGGCCCGCCATCGCGCGCAGGTGCCGGGGGATGCGCAGAAGGCTTTTGAAGAGGATTTGCTGGCGGCGTTTGCCTGAGGACAGTGACGACCCTGTGGGAGCGAGCCTGCTCGCGAAGGCGGCGTATCAGTCGATATCAATGTTGGATGTGTCGGCCTCTTCGCAAGCAGGCTCGCTCCCACAAAGATTGCGCTGGGTATGTGTGGCTCATCGCTCGCCACGAAATGGTCTTTCTGGCATCCTGCGCCTCCATTTTCTGACCCGGCCCCGCCTTCTGGCCCGCACTCACCATGACCGCCTCTGAAAAAGCCCCTGCCCCACGCCACAGCGACCTGATCTACGGCCTCGACGACCGCCCACATCTGACCGCCACTGTCTTCGCCGCCTTGCAACACGTTTTGGCGAGTTTCGTCGGCATCATCACGCCGACCC
>DQGF01000278.1:4384-8030 GCA_003525045.1 Pseudomonas sp.
GTCGGCATCATCACGCCGACCCTGATCATGGGCAGCGCCCTGGGCCTGCAAAGCGAGGTGCCTTACCTGATCAGCATGGCGCTGTTCGTCTCGGGCCTGGGCACCTTCGTGCAGGCGCGGCGCTTCGGTCCGGTAGGGTCCGGCCTGCTGTGCCTGCAAGGCACCAGTTTCTCGTTCATCAGCGTGATTCTCAGTGCCGGGTTCATGGTCAAGGCTCGGGGCGGCGGCACCGATGAAATCCTCTCGACGATCTTTGGTGTGTGCTTTTTCGCGGCGTTCATCGAAGTGGTATTGAGCCAGTTCATCGGCAAACTGCGCATGCTCATTACCCCGGTGGTGACCGGGACCATCATCACCCTCATGGGCCTGTCACTGATCAAGGTCGCCATGACCGACATCGCCGGCGGTTTCGCTGCGGCGGATCTCGGCGCGGCCAATCATCTGGCTTTGGCGGCATTGGTGCTGGGGACCATCGTGGTGCTGAACCGCGTCGATGTGCCGTTTTTGCGCCTCGGTGCGATTGTCATCGGCCTGACCCTCGGCTATGCCGTGGCCTGGCTGATGGGTGACGTCAATTTCGCCAGCCTGCCCGACCTACCGTTGATGAGCGTGCCGGTGCCGTTCAAGTACGGCTTTTCCTTCGATTGGGTCGCGTTCGTGCCGGTCGCGGTGATTTTCCTGGTATCGCCGCTGGAAGCCGCTGGCGACCTGACCGCCAACTCGATGATTTCCCGGCAGCCGGTCAAAGGCCCGGTGTACATTCGCCGGATCAAATCCGGTTTGCTCGCCGACGGTCTCAACTCGGCGATGGCCGCGGTGTTCAACAGCATGCCGATGGTGACCTTCGCCCAGAACAACGGCGTGATTCAGCTCACAGGCGTGGCCAGCCGTTACGTGGCGTTCTTCATTGCCGGTCTGTTGGTCGTGCTGGGGCTGTTCCCGATGATCGGCGCGGTCCTGCAATTGATGCCCAAACCCGTGCTCGGCGGGGCCGAATTGGTGATGTTCGGCACCGTCGCCGTGGCCGGGATCAAGATCCTCGCCGAAGCCGGCCTGCACCGGCGCAACATGCTGATCGTGGCGATCTCCATCGGCATGGGCCTGGGGGTGGCGGCCGTGCCGCAAGTGCTGCGTGAATTGCCGATGGCGCTGCACAACATCTTCGAATCGCCGATTACCGTCGGTGCGCTGTGTGCGATCGTGCTCAACATCTTTCTGCCCGAGGAGTTCATCGAGCTGGAAGAAGATGATTTCGATCCAGAGGCGTCGATCCTGCAGGTCATGGAGAATCCACCGGTCCCTGACGCAGCCGCCGGCCGGAACCGCTGAAGGCTGTTGCATTCGCCGGGACTTCGAGATGATCCAGCTGCAGCCACGTCGCTCATGAACAAGTGACAGTCTGCGGCGAACCCCTCACAGTGAACGGGGTCGCACAGGTGAACCGCTGGCCAGTTGCTCAAGGGTCGAGCCCAGTGGTTCGATCCCCTTTTCTGTCGAGAGCTCCTTCATGCGTAGACTCCTCGCTTTATCACTCTCACTGCTGTTGCTCTCCCTGAGCGCCTGCGCCCTGCTGCCCAATCGCGATCCGCTGAACGTCAACGTGGTCGGTTTCGAGCCGCTGCCGAGCCAGGACATGGAAGTGCGTTTTGCCGTGAAAATACGCGTGCAAAATCCCAATGAAACCGCGATCAACTACAACGGCGTGGCCCTGGACCTGGAGGTCAACGGCCAGCCACTTGCCTCGGGTGTCAGTGATCAGACGGGCACGATTGCACGCTTTTCCGATACCGTGCTGACCGTGCCGGTAAGCGTCTCGGCGTTCTCGGTGCTGCGCCAGACATTGGGCCTGAGCCAGACGCAGACGCTGAACAACTTGCCCTATGTGCTGCGCGGCAAGCTGGCTGGCGGCTTGTTCGGCACCCTGCGCTTCATGGACAGTGGCAAACTCAGCCTGCCGGGGCCGAACGCCACAACTCGATAAATACGGCGCTACCGCGAGCGAGATCGCTCCCACAGGGGGTTATGCGGTGAACCGGACGCCGGGTTTGGCCCGCTCATCCACTCTCAATTCAAACACGTCCGGGCGCGCGTAGTGCCCGACCACGTCGAAGTCATAACGTGCGCGAACCAGGTCGTCGGTGTCGATCTCGGCGCTGAGCAAACCGGCCCCGCCGCGCAGAGGTCCCGCCAGAATGTCGCCCATCGGCCCGACGATCACACTGCCACCCGCAATCAGCGGCCGATCCGCCGGCCAGTTGGCGATCTCCGTGCCCAGGGCTTGTGGCGAGTCCTGGACCTGGCAGGCACTGACCACGAAGCAACGCCCTTCATGGGCGATGTGGCGCATACTCACTTGCCACATGTCCCGCTCGTCCACCGTTGGCGCGCACCAGACCTCCACGCCTTTGGCGTACATCGCGGTGCGCAGCAGCGGCATCATGTTTTCCCAGCACACCAGCGCACCGATCCGTCCGACCTGACTGTCAATCACTGGCAAGGTCGAACCATCGCCCTTGCCCCAGATCAGCCGTTCAGTACCTGTCGGCATCAACTTGCGGTGTTTGGCCACCAACCCGGCCTGTGGATCGAAATACAACGCGGTGCAGTACAAGGTGCTGCCCGCGCGCTCGATGACACCGATCACCAGATTGGCCCCGGTGCGCGCCGCCAATCCGGCCAACACCTCGGTTTCCGTACCGGGCACATCGATGGCGTTGGCGAAATACCGGGCAAAGGCTTCACGACCTTCCGGCAGTCGATAGCCCAGTTGCGTGCCAAAGCCCTCGCCCTTGGGGTACCCCCCGAGCAACGCTTCGGGCATGACCACCAGCGCGGCGCCGGATTCAAGAATAGCGTTTTCGTACGACAGGATCTGTTCCAGGGTCTCGGCCTTGCCGCCGGGCAACGCACCGATTTGCAGCGCAGCTACGATTGACTTGGGCATGGCAGTCTCCAAAGGGTAATGAGGTGTTGCTCATTCTCAGCCGTCACTGGATCATGAATAAAGACCGATTCACTGCTGAATGATATGAACCCGATGAATATCGCTACCGTCGATCTCAACTTACTTAAAGTCTTCGAAGCCTTGCACGAGGAGTCCAGTGCCAGCCGTGCCGCGTTGCGTCTTGGCGTGACGCAATCGGCGGTCAGCGCCGCGTTGCGCCGATTGCGCGAGCTGTATGGCGATCAATTGTTCGTGCGCACCGGCCGCGGCCTGGCACCGACACTCAAGGCCAATCAATTGAAACCGGTGGTCAGCGATGCGCTGAACAAATGTCGGCAGAGCCTGGCGATGGTCGATCCGACCGCCCATTACTACGACGGACGCTCGGTCACCGTGGGCTTGTCGGATGATTTCGAGATCGCCTATGGGCGGTGCCTGATCGAAGAAATTGCCCGTTGCGCGCCGAAGCTGCGGCTGATTTTCCGCCAGACCCACAGCCAGATCGTCGCCCGGGCATTAATGGAGCGCAGCATTGATCTGGCGATTACCGCCGGTGGTTTCGCCGAACGGTTGCTTAGCCGTCAGGTGCTCGGTGAAGGCAGTTATCGGTGCCTGGTCGATCCGGTGAGCCTGGCCGAGGGACAGCACACCCTCAGCCTTGAGGAGTTCGTCGCCCGTGAGCACATCCTGGTGTCGTCCGGC
>DQGF01000278.1:8317-9328 GCA_003525045.1 Pseudomonas sp.
ATCCTGGTGTCGTCCGGCGGTTTTATCGGGATCACCGATGAAGGGTTGGCAGCGCTGGGCTTGAGTCGGCGAGTGTGCGCCTCGACCACGCACTTTGCGGCGTTGCCGCACTTGCTCAAAGGCAGTCAGGCGGTGGCGACGATTCCGGCCCACGCCGCCCAAAGCATCGCGGCGCTCAGCGGTCTGGCGGTACTGCCCTGCCCTCTGGACTTGCCGCGTTACCCGATCGAACTGGGCTGGCGCACCAGCACCCCGCTCGATCCGGTGGTATTGAAAGTGCATGAAGCAATTGTCGCGAGCTTTGCGCGTACGCAATAACGTTCTTCCGCTCGTGGAAAAATCCCTACTGGATAGGTGTCGGGCTCAGGTTACTTGGCGGCCATCAACCGATTGACTTCACTGCGCACCATGTTCGCGAATTCAGGCGGCGACATGCCGTCGAGTTCGGCACGGACCCACTCGGCCCATTTGCCTTTGCGCTTGGCGCGCTCGCCGAACAACCGTGCAGCCTCGCCCTTGGCTTTACCCAGGTTGTTTTGCCAGAGTTCGAACAGACGGGATTTCTCATCTTCAAGCGCAGCGCGCTCGGTAAGGGGTTTGTCGGCCAGATTGAAGCTCATGGGAAGTACCTGCTGCGTAAAATAGGCGACATCTTACACTGTAGGAAGAAATCTCCTGCGCCGGATTTTTCATCAGGATGACGTCGGCGGGCAAATTCGCTGCAACTTTTTCCACGGCGACAGACTCCATTGTTCACTGTCCATTCACCTGCAAGGAGTACCTCAATGGCCCGGAAAACTGCCGCACAAGTCGCCGAAGATCAAATCAAGGATCAGGCCTTCAGCGAACTGCAGGCTCTGATTGAAGAGTCGGAAAAACTGCTCAAAAGCAGTGCCTCACTGGTCGGTGAGGAAGCGGATACCCTTCGTGGGCAAATCGCCCAGAAACTCCAGCAGGCCCGGGACTCGGTGACCAGCGTCCGTGACCGGACCCTGCCGGCGGTCGAAGCCA
>DQGF01000164.1:0-365 GCA_003525045.1 Pseudomonas sp.
GTCTTGCGCCACTGCCAGTTGCTCGACGGCGGCAGGCAAACCAGGGAAATGCTGCCATAACGTGCGGCGGTCAGCCCCATCACTGCCAGTGAAATCTGGCCACCGACGCCCATCACATCCGGCACGAACTCCACCGGTTTGCCGGCAATCACGATGCTCAGTTTTTCGCTCTTGAAGGTCGAGGTCTCGAGCGGCAGACTCGGCCCCGATGCAACATAGGCCTCGCGGCTCACTTCCAGCAGGTTCGGCGCCTTGACCGGTTCCAGCCACTGCTGAATCTGATCGAACAGCTCACTAATGCGCGTCGTCCACACGGCCGATTGCGACTCAAACAGTTGTTTCTTGTGCGCTTCGCTTTCTGCGTA
>DQGF01000164.1:691-939 GCA_003525045.1 Pseudomonas sp.
AAGCATCTCACCCAGTTGCTGTACGTCGTCCATTGCGGTGTTCCTTTGGTTGAAGCAGTACTGCGGACTTCAAGAATGGCAGATGCGCGCCGGCGGCGTACGACTAAAAGCGTGAGCGGTACTGACGGGTGGTCGTGGCGAGGTGTATTCGACATTTTGTGATGGATCGAAACATGGATCCACGGGACACTCTTTCGCCACGGGTTGCCATCAACAGGAGCACATCATGCGCACCATCGGCCTTATCG
>DQGF01000164.1:1040-3746 GCA_003525045.1 Pseudomonas sp.
AGCCTCGGCTTCAAGGCCGAAGCGCTGCTGCGCGACCACGTCTGCGACATTGCCGGCCAGAAGCACGACATCGTCGTGCTCGGGCACAATGTGGCGCAGGTGCGGGCCCAGATGGAAGCCTACGGGCTGCCGGGCGCGGTCCAGCACTGAGGCAGGATCGGCGGAGAGCTGAAGATGCCCCGGCAAGCCGTGATCGGCCTGATCGGCGGCATGAGCTGGGAGTCCAGCGCCGAGTATTACCGTCTCATCAACCAGCAGGTGCGCGACCGCCTCGGGCCGTTGCGTTCGGCGAAGTTACTGATGTACAGCGTCGATTTCGGACCTGTCGAACAGGCTCAACATGCCGGACGCTGGGACGATGCGGCATTGATCCTGGTGGAGGCGGCCCGGCGGCTGGAGGCTGGCGGCGCCGAGTGCGTGGTGCTGTGTACCAACACCATGCACAAGGTGGCCGGGCAGATACAGGCCGCGATCGACATTCCGTTCCTGCACATCGCCGACTCGGCCGGTCAGGCTGCAGTCGATGCTGGCGCGCTCAAGGTTGGATTGCTCGGGACGGCGTTTACCATGGAACAGGATTTCCTCAAGGCGCGCCTGACGTCGATGGGGCTGACCGTGCTGGTGCCGGATGCCGAAGAGCGTCAGGCCGTGCACCGGATCATCTATGACGAGTTGTGCGTCGGAGTCATCAGCGAGGCATCACGCCAGGTGTATCAAAAGGTCATCGAGTCCCTGACCCGGCGCGGCGCCCAGGCCATCATCCTCGGTTGCACCGAAATCGGCCTGCTGATCAAACCCGAACACAGCGCCCTGCCCCTGCTCGACACCACCGTACTGCATGCGCAGGCGGCGGTGGCGTTTGCTTTAGGGGAGTGACTCAGCCGACCTTGGGCGTGCGACGCAGGCGCGCCATGCTCAAGGTATCCACCCATACGCCGTCACGCACGGCGTAGTCGCGAAACAGGCCTTCGGTGTCGAAACCGAACTTGCGATACAGCCCGATGGCGGCTTCGTTGTCGGCGTAGACCGAAAGCTCGAGCCGGTGCAGGTTCATCCAGTTGTCAGCGGTGTCCAGCGCCGCCGCCAGCAATGTCGAACCGACGCCTTTGCCCTGCCACGCCACTGCAACACACATGCCCAGATTGCCGGCATGGCTGCGACGGATCCGTGAAAACTGCTCCAGGCCAATGTTGCCGATCACCATTCCCTGATGCAGCGCCACCAGCTGCAAATGTCGTTCGTTGCCCGGATCCAGGCGTTTGCGCCAGACCTCGGTGGACTGAAACGGCATCTGCAGCACCTGACGGGTAATGGCCGGGTCGTTGTAGAGCGTGGTGATGCCGTCGATGTGGGATTCGTTGAAGCGTTCGAGGGTGATGACAGAATCGGTGGCGGTCATGGGTGATTCATCCTTGATGCAGACATGGCCATCTACTCTATAACGCGATCTTCCTGTATGGCGAGACCCCATGTAGGAGCGAGCTTGCTCGCGATGGACGTCAACGATAACGCACGGCATCAGACAGCACGCGTCGCCCCTGCGTTTTTCGCGAGCAAGCTCGCTCCTACAGTTTCAAGCGTGTTCAGCCTTCGAACCACTCTCGCCGCTCTTCGAAGGTGTTGTGGATCAGCTCGACGATCATTTTCGCTCCGGCCTCATGCCGGGAATCGGCATTGACCGCCATCCACACCTGGCGCTGCATCGGTGGGCTGAACAAGCCCGGCAATGCCACCAACCCCCGGTCGAACCGGCTCATATAGTGCGGCAGCAGGCCAATGCACGCGCTGCAACGGATCATCTCCAGCATCAGTTCATAGGAATGCAACTGCACCACCCCCGCCAGACGTTGATCCACCACGCTGTTCCATGGCAAAAAATGCTCGACCTGACGGTCCTGCTGCCATTGCACCAGCATGAAATCGGCGAGGTCATCCAGGCTGTCCGGGCGAGCCGCGACCCGCGAATAGCGCTTGGCGATGTGCGGCAGGTAATCGAGCCGCGCCAATCTCTGGGGTTCGCTGGTGGCAAAACTCGGGCCTGGCAGCGGCGAATCGGTGTCGGCCAGCCAAACCACCACGTCGGCACTGATGGCTTGCAGGGACAGTTCGCTGTCCAGGGAAATGATGTCCAGGCGCACGCTGGCGTTGCGTCGCAACAGCGAGACCAGGTCACGACCGAGTATGTCGTGCAGGATGGTTTCGGCCACTGCCAGGCGTATCACTGGCTGTTCGATCACCGGCAACTTGCGCTCGTGGACCAAGGCAATCAATTGCGCCTGCAGTTGCTGCCCATCACTACTCAAGGTCAGGGCACTGCCCTGGAATTTGAACAGCGTACGCTGCAGCTGATCCTCCAGCTGCGCCAGGTGCTTGCGCAGCAGGCTGGCCTTGACATTGAGGCTGCGCGCGGCCTGCATGAAACAACCACAACGGGCGCTGACCATAAAATATTGCGCCACCTCGGCATCGATCCCGGCCGCCAGATCCAGCCAGGATTGGGATTTCGCTGTGAAGGATTGGTAATGGGTAACACCCTGGCGGCCTGTGGATTCTATGGATGACATCGATGACTCCCTGTCGATCTTGTTGGTTTGGTTCCGGTGCCATGAAATGTCTCCGATCTCCTGTGGGAGCGAGCCTGCTCGCGAAGGCGTCGTGTCAGCCAACATTAATGTTGAATGATCGACCGCTTTCGCGAGCAGGCTC
>DQGF01000164.1:4044-4375 GCA_003525045.1 Pseudomonas sp.
CGAGCAGGCTCGCTCCCACAGGGCGAATGTGCCAAGGCGCTATTGTTTTTCCTCCAGCACCTTGTTCAACACCGCACCATCGATGCTCAGCGTAGCGGTATTGAGCATTCCTTCCAGGTAGGCCTTGGCAATTTGTTCCTGACGCTGGGCACGCAAGGCCTGGGTCAGGCGTTCGCGCAGTTCGTCCAGGGTCGCGACGCGTGCCGGTTGCTGCTCGGTGAGTTTGATCACATGAAAACCCGCTGCGCTCTGTACCGGCTCCGACCTTGAGTCGCGAGACGACGCCGCGGACTTCCGGCACCAGTTGCTGCAAAGGTTGCAGACCGGTATC
>DQGF01000164.1:4673-4949 GCA_003525045.1 Pseudomonas sp.
TGCAAAGGTTGCAGACCGGTATCACCGCCCTTTTCGGCACTGGCGCGATCCTGGGAATACTGACTCGCCAGCGCGGCGAACTCGGTCGGTGTGGCTTGGGCCTTTTTGCTCAACTCCAGCGTCTGCTTGCGCGCGGCCTCAAGGCCCTGCGGATCGGCGACGCCGAGAAAGATCTGGCTGACCCGGTACCTCGGCGGCGTCATCCAGCCGGACTTGCCCGCGTCATAGGCCTGCTGCAATTCGACTGCACTGGGGTAATCGGTCGGCACTTGACTG
>DQGF01000164.1:5251-5871 GCA_003525045.1 Pseudomonas sp.
CACTTGACTGACCGACTGCAAGTAGTCGCGAAAGATGATTTGCTCGGTGGCCGCGCGGGTTTGCTGCTCGACCTCCGGACGCTGACGCCAGCCCTGGGCAACCAGAACAGCATCGCCAGGCAAGCCTGCCGAACGTGAGTCATGGAAATCTGGCACCCGTCCCTGGTTTTGCCTCGCTGCACGGCTAACGCGCCCCTGAAAAACCGTCATCCTGAGGACTGTTTATGACTCTGGTGTGACGGCCGGTGCAAGAAAACCATCACGAACCACCGCAGCACGTTGCTCTAGACTCAGGTTCCAGAGCGGTCCTTTCGTGGCTGGCCAGGAGGCGTTCAATGACACATCTGTGGTGTGTTGCAGCCGGCGTGCTGCTGTGGAGCGGACTGACAACGGTTCAGGCAGAGGAACCGCTGGGCTGCGTCGAAGTCACGGTCGGGGGTTACAAGGCACCGGATTACAATTGCCTGAGCCAGCAAATGGGCAACAATCCCGAGGGCGCGGCCGCTGCGCAAAAGAATCAGGACGCCATGAACGTGCTGCTCAACAAGCGGCTGCCCAATCAAGTCGGCCTGGCAACACCGGCCGCGACCAGCACGCGCATGGGCAATACCTTCGGCACC
>DQGF01000164.1:6160-6296 GCA_003525045.1 Pseudomonas sp.
GCATGGGCAATACCTTCGGCACCTCGGTAAAACCTCAGCGACCGGCGCCGGTTAGCGGGGCTTCGCCACTGCTCAACGCAAAGTGATCAGTCACTTGGGGTCTGCCGAAAGCTCACCGCCAGGCGATTCCAGCTGT
>DQGF01000164.1:6600-9155 GCA_003525045.1 Pseudomonas sp.
CACCGCCAGGCGATTCCAGCTGTTGATGGTGGTGACGGCGATGGTCAGGTCGACCATTTCGCTTTCGCTGAACTGCTCCCGGGCCTGGGCGTAGACCTCGTCCGGTACATGGCTTTCGGAGAGCAAGGTCACCGCTTCGGTCCAGGCCAGCGCCGCGCGCTCCCGGGCGTTGAAGAAGCCGCTGTCGCGCCAGACCACGATCGAGTACAGGCGGCGATCGGTCTCGCCCAGGCGCCGGGCATCCACCGAGTGCATGTCAGTGCAGAAGGCGCAGCCATTGAGTTGCGAAGCGCGGATTTTGATCAGATGCAGCAGGCCCGGCTCGATGCTGAGGTTGCTGGTCAAGGCCTCCATGGCAATCATGGCTTTCATCGCCTTGGGCGAGGCGCTGTAGTAATCCAGGCGGGCGTTCATGGCGTGTCTCGAGGATCGATAGATACGTTTCAAGTTAGGCGTTGATGCGCAAACGTTACAGAGCCAATTCTGCGAAATACCCGTGGACCACCCAGGCAGCAGACCAATCGCAGGTTTTTCGCCCGCGCAACTACTGCGTAGCCGCTCACACGGGTAATCTGGCGCGACGCACACGCGCCTCAACCGCTGCAGGAGCCTCGCCGGTATGGAACTTCATGTTGTCATCAACGGCCGCAAGGACCTGGCAGGCCAGTTGTACCAGCAACTGCGTAGCGCCATCGAATCCGGCCGCCTGGCACCCGGGACGCAGCTTCCGCCCAGTCGGCTACTGGCGGAACAGCTGGGCATCTCGCGCAAGACCATTTCCGACACCTACGCCCAGCTGACCTACGAAAATTTCCTCACCGGGGTGATCGGCAAAGGCACCTTCGTCAACGCCCGGGCGGCGAAAATCACCCGTAAACAGAGTCATTCCGAGCTGGCCAGTTTTGATGTGATCGAGACCTGGCGCAACCTGCCGGTGTTTCTGCGCCATCCGACCCTGGAAGGCTCGTTGCGCTACGACTTCATCGGTGGCGCCACCAGCAAGGGCCAGTTTCCTCAGGACGACTGGCGACGCTGCACCTCGCACGCCTTGCGCCAGATCGCCGGTTCCAAGGGTTTCTACAGCCTGCCCGAAGGCCTGCCGGCGCTGCGCAATGCGATTGCGCGGCACATCGCGTTCTCGCGCGGGGTCAATTGCCAGGACGAAGATGTGGTGGTGTGCAACGGTGCGCAACAGGCGCTGGATCTGATTTCCCGGGTGCTGACCCGCCCGGGCAGCCTGGTAGCCATGGAAGACCCCGGGTACCCTCCGGCGCGCTTGCTGTTCGGCACCCACGGCGCCACCGTGGTCGGGGTGCCGGTGGATGCCGAAGGCATACAGGTCGAGAAAATTCCCGATGGCACCCGGCTGATCTACGTCACCCCGTCCCACCAGTTCCCTCTGGGCATGTCCATGAGCCAGGACCGTCGGGTTGCGCTGTTGGAGCGGGCCTACGCCCTGGGCGCGATCATCATCGAAGACGATTACGACAGCGAATTTCGCTACGAAGGCCGTCCCACCGACTCCTTGCAGAGCATGGATGAGCGCGGGATCGTCGCTTATGTCGGGACCTTTTCCAAAACCCTGCTGCCGGAGTTGCGATTGGGTTATGCGATTCTGCCGCCGGCAATTCTTGAAGCGGTGATTCGCGCCAAGCAACTCACCGACCTGCACACCTCCACCCTGCCCCAATGGGCGCTGGCCAAGTTCATCGCCGCGGGCTGCCTGCTCAAGCACATTCGGCGCTGCCATACGATCTACGCCGGCCGCCGTGAGCGGATCCTCACGCGCATGGCCGGCGACCTTTCGCCGTGGCTTGAGGTGGTGCCGACCACGGCCGGGTTCCACATGGTGGTTATGTGCAAAGTGCCTATCGATATTCCATTGGTGATCGAACTGGCCAAAAAGGTCGAAGTCGGCCTTTACGCCATCGACAGCTTTTTCTACCAGCAAGCGCCGCGGGCCGGGTTCTTCCTGGGGTTTGGCGCCATCGAAACCCTGGACATCGACATCGCCCTGGACCGTTTTCGGGACATTTTGCAGCAGGTCGCCTGACGGATTGGTCTGGGTTTTTATCCGGTGATTGGCTATTGGTGGTCCGAGGGGCCAGGCCTATCCTGAATGGGCGTTATCTCTCAATGAGCAGGATTCGTCCGGCCTGATTCAGGAGTGTGAGTAATGTCCAACGAAGTGATCAATACCGTAAAGGTGCAGGCTGCGGCCGGCCGCTCGGAGGAACTGGGCAGGCAATTGCAAAAGATTGTCGAAACCCTGCGCGAACAACCGGGATGCGACTCCTATATGGTCGACCGCTGCCCCGAGGACGACACCCGCTGGACAGTCAGCTCCCACTGGCAATCCGAAGCCGCCATGCAGATGCATTTCAACTGCCCTGAAGTCCAAGGCTTTATCGGCCTGATCGACAGCCAATTGGCCAACGCGGTCGACTTCAACAGTTTTCCTATCGTTTAAAAAGATAGGTCGCAGTCTTCGACCACTCCTCCAGGGCAATGGGTACCCCTGCAGAAGCGGCCGGAGGCTGCGATCTTTTGATTTT
>DQGF01000164.1:9534-9888 GCA_003525045.1 Pseudomonas sp.
CTGTGGTCCCTGACGACTAACCACCACAGGTGATGAACCATGAAAGCTTTACGTTTCTGTGCTGCCTCCCTCGCCGCCCTTTCCTTGACCGTTTCAGCCGCGGCATTCGCCCATGAAACCGGCGACCCTTCGGAAAAAGTGACGGTGTTGCAGGACCAGATGCTGAAAAACGTGCCAGGAAAAAAGGCGTTGATGATCGAGGTCGACTACAAGCCTGGCCAATCATCTATCGCTCACAAGCATGAGGGTACGGCCATGGCCTACGTGCTTTCGGGGACCATCACTTCTCAAGTGAAGGGCGAAAAGGCGATCACCTACAAGACTGGCGAGTACTGGTACGAGCCAGCGGGATCG
>DQGF01000164.1:10171-10432 GCA_003525045.1 Pseudomonas sp.
CGAATACTGGTACGAACCAGCGGGATCGGAACATCTGGTGTCGAAAAATGCCAGCGCCACCAAACCCGCCAAGCTGCTGGTATTCATGGTGTTGTCGCCGGATGAGAAAGTGTTGATCCCATTGGAAAACTGATGGCTGTTACAGCAGCCATCAATAAACACGGCCTATAAACCTCAGGCCGACAGATAAAGTGTTGATGGTCGACATTACAGCTGGCACAAAGTTGTATTAAGGCGAATGGCCCCTTCGCGGGCAAGCCT
>DQGF01000088.1 GCA_003525045.1 Pseudomonas sp.
CGTCAACGATAACGCAGCGCTGCAGGTTGCCCGCGTCGTCCATGGGTTTTTCGCGAGCAAGCTCGCTCCTACGGTATACGGTCATTCCCTCCTGCTGCCAGCCGTGTAGAATCGCGACATTCATCGCCAGTCATCCCCCGGCGGGTTTATGAGCTCAAGCTGAAGCGCGCGGCGATCCCGCAAAGTTATCGGCAACTTCCGGACACACGGCCATTTCTGAGTGTTCCAGACGTCAATAGAAGCTCACTTCCCTTTTGATACCTGATTAGCCGCCCGGAGTGCTTCATGCCAGATTACCGCTCGAAAACATCCACCCATGGTCGCAACATGGCCGGCGCCCGCGCACTGTGGCGCGCCACGGGGATGAAAGATGACGACTTCAAAAAACCGATCATCGCCATTGCCAACTCCTTCACCCAGTTCGTACCGGGCCACGTCCACCTCAAGGACCTGGGTCAGCTGGTCGCCCGCGAGATCGAACGCGCTGGCGGCGTGGCAAAAGAATTCAACACCATCGCCGTGGACGACGGCATCGCCATGGGTCACGACGGCATGCTCTATTCGCTGCCGAGCCGCGAGATCATCGCCGACTCCGTCGAATACATGGTCAACGCCCACTGCGCCGACGCCATCGTGTGCATCTCCAACTGCGACAAGATCACCCCAGGCATGTTGATGGCCGCCCTGCGCCTGAACATCCCGGTGATCTTCGTCTCCGGTGGCCCGATGGAAGCCGGCAAGACCAAACTGGCCAGCCACGGTCTCGACCTCGTCGACGCCATGGTGATCGCCGCCGACTCCAGCGCTTCTGACGAGAAAGTCGCTGAGTACGAGCGCAGCGCCTGCCCGACGTGCGGTTCGTGCTCCGGCATGTTCACCGCCAACTCGATGAACTGCCTGGTTGAAGCCCTGGGCCTGGCATTGCCGGGCAACGGTTCGACCCTGGCCACCCACAGCGACCGCGAACAGCTGTTCCTGCAGGCCGGCCGCACCATCGTCGAGCTGTGCAAGCGTTACTACGGCGAGAATGACGAGTCGGTGTTGCCGCGCAATATTGCCAATTTCAAGGCGTTTGAAAACGCGATGACCCTGGACATCGCCATGGGCGGTTCCACCAACACCATCCTGCACTTGCTGGCTGCTGCCCAGGAAGCCGAGATCGATTTCGACCTGCGCGACATCGACCGTCTCTCCCGCCATGTGCCGCAACTGTGCAAAGTCGCGCCGAACATCCAGAAGTACCACATGGAAGACGTGCACCGTGCCGGCGGGATCTTCAGCATCCTCGGCTCGCTGGCCCGTGGCGGTCTGCTGCACACCGACCTGCCGACCGTGCACAGCAAAACCCTGGCCGAAGGCATCGCCAAGTGGGACATCACCCAGACCAGCGACGAAGCGGTGCATCACTTCTTCAAGGCCGGCCCTGGGGGCATCCCGACGCAAACCGCGTTCAGCCAGTCGACCCGCTGGGAAACCCTGGACGACGACCGTGAAAACGGCTGCATCCGCAGTGTCGAACACGCCTACTCGAAAGAAGGCGGCCTGGCCGTTCTCTACGGCAACATCGCGCTGGACGGCTGCGTGGTGAAAACCGCCGGCGTCGACGAATCGATCCACGTCTTCGAAGGCAACGCGAAGATCTTCGAAAGCCAGGACAGCGCCGTACGCGGAATCCTCGCGGATGAAGTGAAGGCCGGCGACATCGTGATCATTCGCTACGAAGGCCCGAAAGGCGGCCCGGGCATGCAGGAAATGCTGTACCCGACGTCCTACCTGAAATCCAAAGGTCTGGGCAAAGCCTGCGCATTGCTCACTGACGGCCGTTTCTCCGGCGGCACCTCGGGCCTGTCCATCGGCCACGCTTCGCCTGAAGCGGCTGCTGGCGGTGCTATTGGTCTGGTGCAGGACGGCGACAAGGTGCTGATCGACATTCCGAACCGCTCGATCAACCTGTTGGTCAGCGATGAAGAGATGGCTGGTCGTCGTGCCGAGCAGGATCAGAAGGGCTGGAAGCCGGTGGAAAAACGTCCACGCAAGGTGACCACCGCACTGAAGGCCTACGCCCTGTTGGCCACCAGCGCCGACAAGGGTGCGGTGCGTAACAAGGCGATGCTTGACGGGCTGTAATTCTTAACCGTCGAACATAAAGATGCCCCGCCAAGTGCGGGGCATTTTTTTGCCCGCGTTACTCCTGCGGGTCGAGGTTATCCAGCGCCTGATTCACCGCCAGCTCGCCCAGCATGATGACCTGGGCAATCCCCAGCATCGTGCTGCGTTGAGAGCCTTCCAGCAGGCCGGCGAAATCGCTGGCCATGACATTGGCCGAGGCGAGGGATTCGCATGCGTGGGCCAACAGGGTTTCGGTGTCGAGGCCCGGTGCGATGACGAATGTTCGGCTGGGTTTGCGCGGGGTGGCGTTGATGTGGGCTGACAGGTTGTCGGTATTTGGGGGATCGGGGGTAATTTTGAGCATAGATAAAACTCCTTACACCATAAGACAAGGAGCCATCACCCTCGCTACCAAACGAATTGGGTGGCGGCCATGCGCAGGTTGGTAGACCGGGGTGTAAGGAAACCGGCGCGCCCGAAAGCACCCTGTGCATGACCACCATAAAAAGCAGAGACGTAAGAACGCCTGCAAATCATGATGCTTTGCACCCTACACAGCCGGGCTACCAAACCCGATCACTGATGTTCAGCGACAGGTAGACGGTAGAGTCCGGGAGTAAGGTGCACAAGCCGGCGAATTCTGAAGTAGTCGTAGTCCCTTACGCAAGAATGCGTAGGTTGCGACTGTAAGGAAATGTCGTTCAAGCGGAGTCTTTCATTGCACCGATGGACCCCTTCGCGAGCAAGCCCGCTCCCACATTGGATCTGCGTCGTTCACAGATCCAATGTGGGAGCAACTGTCT
>DQGF01000237.1:0-2773 GCA_003525045.1 Pseudomonas sp.
GTCAGGCAGCGCACCAGGATGATCGCCAGCAACGAGCCGACCATCCACGGTAGCGGCCAGCCGATCTGGCTGGCCAGGTAACCGCCCAGCAGACCGACCAGCGGGGTTCCCCACCAGGCTTGGAAGGGTGTTCGATCAGACATCGGCGAGGGTGCGCCGGGCGACCGAACGTTTGCGCCAGATCCGCAGCAGCGGCATCAGCAACATCAACGCGGTCAATACCCAGACACCGAAGGTGATCGGGCTCGACCAGAGGATTTCCAGTGCACCGTTGGAAATCGACAGGGCGCGACGCAGGTTCTGCTCCATCAGACCGCCGAGGATGAAGCCCAGCAACACGGGCGACAACGGGAAGTCCAGCTTGCGCAGGATGTAACCGAAGATGCCGATGCCGATCATCAGGAACAGGTCGAAGGTGGTGGCGTGCACGGCGTAGACACCGATCCCGGTGATGATCGCGATGACCGGCACCAGCGCCCAGTTCGGCACGGCGAGGATGCGGGTGAAAATGCGGATCATCGGGATGTTGAGGATCACCAGCATGATGTTGGCGATGAACAACGAAGCGATCAGGCCCCAGACAATGTCCGGTTGCTGTTGGAACAGCAGCGGGCCGGGAGTGATGTTGTACAGCGACAGCGCGCCGATCATCACCGCCGTGGTGCCCGAACCTGGAACGCCGAGGGTCAGCATCGGCACCAGGGCGCCGCAAGCCGAAGCGCCGATGGCAGTTTCCGGTGCCGCCAGGCCGCGCATGTCGCCCTGGCCGAAAGTGCCTTTGGCACCCGCGATGCGTTTCTCTGTCATGTAGGCCACGGCACTGGCCAGCGTTGCACCGGCACCCGGCAATACGCCCATGATGAAACCCAGCAAGCCGCAACGAATGTTCACCACGAACACCGAAGAGGCTTCCTTGAAGTTGAACATCATGCGTCCGGTGGCTTTCACTGCTTCCTGGCCGCGATGGGTTTTTTCCAGCAACAGGAGGATTTCGCTGATGGAGAACAGGCCCAGGACCAGCACCACGAACTGAATACCGTCAGTCAGATGGATGTTGTCCCCGGTGAAACGGTACACGCCGCTGTTGGCATCGATGCCGACGGTCGATAGAAACAGACCGATCAGCGCCGCGATAAAGGTCTTCAGCGGTCGATCACCGGCCATGCCACCCAGGCAGACAATCGCGAACACCATCAGCACGAAGTATTCCGCCGGCCCGAAGGCAATCGCCCATTTCGCCAGCAGCGGCGCGAACAGCACCATGCCGCAGGTGGCGATGAACGCACCGATGAACGAGCTCCACGCCGACAGCGACAACGCCACACCGGCCAGGCCTTTGCGGGCCATCGGGTAGCCATCCAGGGTGGTCATCACGGTGGAGGCCTCGCCCGGGATGTTCAATAGGATCGAACTGATCCGACCGCCGTATTCGCAGCCCAGGTACACCGCTGCCAACAGAATCAGCGCCGACTCTGGCGGCAAGCCGAGGGCGAACGCGATCGGGATCAACAACGCCACGCCGTTGATCGGGCCCAGGCCCGGCAACAGGCCTACGACGGTGCCGATCAGGGTGCCGCAGAGCGCGGTCACCAGGTTGTACGGGCTCAGTGCGACGCCAAAGCCCTGGCCCAAATAGCCGAAAGTATCCATATCAGTTCTCCAGAACGTCGAGCAGGCCCAAGGGCAGCGGTACGTCCATCAACTTGTCGAACAGCAGGTAGAGGCCAATGCTCATCAGCGTAGTCACGATGATGCTCGGCCCCCAGCGACCGCCGTACAGGCGCGCCATCGGAATACCGATCAGGATGCTGCTGAGGATGAAGCCCAGCAGCTCGAACAGCCCGGCAAAGATCAGCAGCAGAACGACGCAGAGGCCGATCTTGTTCAGGGTTTGGCGGTCGAGTTTGGGGTCATCGTCGCTGTGCACGATCGGCGTCGGGCGAATCAGCATGTACAGCAGGCCCAGACCCATCAGTCCGAGCATCAGCAGAGGAAAGGCCCGTGGCCCCACCGGTTCGTAGGAAAAAGCCGCTTGATACGGCCACGCCATCAGTGCCAGGCCGATGCAGGCCAGCAACAGCACCGAGGCGAAAATGCGTTGTAAGAGCATGGAAAACTCCTGTGCCACGGCCCCGGGAATACGGAGCCGCAGCCGCTAGACAGAGGCGATCACTGGATCAGGCCGAACTCTTTGGCCAGCACTTTGTAGTCCGCTACCTGCTTCTTCACGTAGGTGTCCAGCTCCGGGCCGGTCATGGCGAACGGGAAGAGTTCACGCTGATCGCGCAGCTTGGCGAAGTCGTCCGAAGCCAGCAGTTTGTCGAAGGCGTCCTTCCACCAGGCGTAGTCTTCGTCGCTGACTTTTGGCCCGAGGTAGAAGCCGCGGACCACTGGCCAGACGATGTCGTAGCCTTGTTCCTTGGCGGTCGGAATGTCCTTCATTTCCGGCTCGTCCAGACGCTTCTCGGAGAACACCGCCAGCAGGCGCATGTCGCCGCTCAGGATATGCGGCATGGAGTCGGAGATGTCGGTGCTGCCGACCTGAATGTGGCCGCCGAGCAGCGCGGTGGCGATTTCACCGCCGCCTTCGAGGGCGACATAACGCAAGTCGCGCGGGTTGATCCCGGCGGCCTTGGCGATCAGGGCGGTCTGCATCCAGTCCTGGCTGCCGACGGTGCCGCCGGAACCGATGACCACGGAGCTCGGATCTTTCTTCAGCGCCTTGACCAGATCATCCAGGTTTTTGTAAGGCGAATCGTTTTTCACCGCGATG
>DQGF01000237.1:3080-7410 GCA_003525045.1 Pseudomonas sp.
AATCGTTTTTCACCGCGATGGCGCCGTAGCTGGTGCCGACCGCCGCCAGCCAACGCACGGCGTTTTCATCGAAACGACCGAATTTGCCCTGGGCCAGGTTCAGCAGCGAACCGCTGGACCAGGCCACCAGTGTGCCGGCGTCGGCCGGACGCTGCGCCACCACCGCGTTATACGCCACCGCGCCGACACCGCCGGGCATGTAGGTCACACGCATTGGTTTGCTCAGCAGTTTTTGGTTCACCAGCGCGCTTTGCGCCAGTTTGCAGGTGAGGTCGAAACCGCCGCCTGGCGAAGCCGGGGCAATACATTCCGGACGTTTGGGCTCGGCCATCAGTTGGCCGGCAAACAGCATGCAGCTGGCGGCGAGGGCGATACGGCGCAGTGATCGATTCATTGTTGTCTCCACGGG
This sequence comes from Pseudomonas sp., assembly GCA_003525045.1. GTDB lineage: Bacteria > Pseudomonadota > Gammaproteobacteria > Pseudomonadales > Pseudomonadaceae > Aquipseudomonas. Next base: position 3,490 of record DQGF01000237.1, read on the forward strand.
AGTTGTTGTTTTTTGGGAATGTTTCAGGTGCGGCGATGCTGCGCCGTGCAGCCGGATTCGGCGCTGGCGAGCGGAAACGAAGGGGAAGGGTGGGGCGGGCGAGCCTGAAGCTGTAGGGACAGCATGGTGCAGTACCTCGTTATTGTTCTTATTGGCGAAAACGCATCAAGGCGTTTTTCGGGAGCTACATTTCAAAGCACGATTCGATGGCTTGCAGTCGAAACCATCCGTAGGCCGACTCTAACGGTCGAACCTTTCGCTAACCTTTCAGCGGGCTTTCACGGTTTTCGGGCTTCACAGGGGCGGATGCGGCTGTAAACTCCGCGCCAAAGAATGGCGTCGAACATCCCTGAATGAGGTAAAGATCCATGCGTGTTCTGCTCGTCGAAGATCACCTGCAGCTCGCTGAAAGTGTCGCCCAGGCACTCAAGAGCACCGGGCTGACCGTGGATGTGTTGCACGACGGCGTGGCGGCCGATCTGGCCCTGAGCAGCGAGGAATACGCCATGGCGATCCTCGATGTCGGCCTGCCGCGCATGGATGGTTTCGAAGTACTGGCGCGCCTGCGGGCCCGGGGCAAGAACCTGCCGGTGCTGATGCTGACGGCTCGCAGCGACGTCAAGGATCGGGTCCATGGCCTGAATCTCGGCGCCGATGACTACCTGGCCAAACCTTTCGAACTGACCGAACTCGAAGCCCGGGTCAAAGCGTTGCTGCGCCGCAGTGTGCTCGGTGGCGAACGCCAGCAGACCTGTGGCGTGCTGGCTTACGATCTGGACACCCGGCGCTTTACCCTCGGCGACGAACTGCTGACGCTGACCTCCCGCGAGCAGGCCGTGCTCGAAGCCCTGATCGCCCGTCCCGGCCGGGTGATGAGCAAAGAGCAACTGGCCTCCCAGGTGTTCGGTCTGGATGAAGAAGCCAGCCCCGATGCCATCGAGATCTACGTTCATCGCCTGCGCAAGAAACTCGACGGGCAACCGGTCGCCATCGTGACTTTCCGCGGTCTCGGCTACTTGCTGGAAAGCCGCGATGCATAAGCCCAGCAGCCTGCGCTGGCGGTTGCTGTGGAACCTCGCGCTGTTGCTGGTGGTGTTGATGCTGGCCAGTGGTTTGAGTGCGTACTGGAACGGTCGCGAAGCCGCCGACACCGCCTATGACCGGACGTTGCTGGCCTCGGCGCGGACCATCGCGGCCGGCCTGTCCGAGCGCGACGGCAGCCTCAGCCTCGACGTGCCTTATGTGGCCCTCGACACCTTTGCCTATGACAGCGCCGGGCGGATTTTCTACCTGGTCAACGACATCAACCAGAAGCTGATTTCGGGCTACGAAAACCTTCCGCCACCGCCGCCGGGAACACCGCGCACGGACGACTATCCGGCGCTGGCACGCTTCTACAACGCTAAATATCAGGGGCAGAATGTCCGGGTGGTCAGCCTGCTCAAGCCCGTGAGCGAGCCGAACATGAACGGCATGGCGGAAATTCGTGTGGCGGAAACCGATGAGGCTCGGGTCAGCATGGCGCGCAGCCTGGCGGCGGACACTTTGCTGCGTCTGGGCATGTTGGCGATCGGCGCGTTATTGATGGTGTGGTTTGCCGTCAGCGCGGCACTGCGTCCGCTGGAGCGCTTGCGCACGGCGGTGGAAGAGCGCCAGCCCGATGATTTGCGGCCATTGCCGTTGGTGGAAGTGCAACATGAGTTGTGGCCTCTGGTGCGCGCGCTCAATCACTTCACCGAACGCCTGCGCGGGCAGTTCGAGCGTCAGGCGCAGTTTATTGCCGATGCCGCCCATGAGCTGCGTACGCCACTGGCGGCGCTCAAGGCTCGGCTCGAACTGGGCCTGCGCTCGACCGAACCGCACACCTGGCGCAGCACGCTGGAAACGGCCGCCCAAGGCACGGATCGCTTGACCCATCTGGCCAACCAGTTGCTGTCTCTGGCCCGGGTGGAGAATGGCGCGCGGGCAATCGCCGAGGGTGGCGCCCAGTTGCTCGACCTCAGTCAGTTGGCCCGCGAACTCGGCATGGCGATGGCGCCGTTGGCGCATAAGCGTGGCGTGGCACTGGCGTTGGAAGCGGATGAACCGGTGTGGCTGCGCGGTGAACCGACGCTGTTGAATGAACTGCTGAGCAATCTGGTGGATAACGCGCTGGCTCACACACCATCGGGCGGCAATGTGATTCTGCGGGTCACCGCGCCGGCAGTGCTGGAGGTCGAGGACGATGGTCCCGGAATTCCTCTTGAGGAGCGTGATCGGGTGTTCGAACGCTTTTATCGGCGCAACCAGCAAGTGGCCGGGTCCGGCTTGGGCCTGGCGATTGTCGGCGAAATCTGCCGCGCGCACCTGGCGCAGATCAGCCTGCATGATGGTGAGTCGGCGGGGTTGAAGGTGCGGGTGAGTTTTATTGCGGGAGAGTGATGGTGTTTGTGCTGGCTTGCCCGCGAAGCTTTTAATAGAACATCGATCGCGATTCTTCCAGCGCCCTGTACTCCACCTCGTTCTCCGGATCAATCCCCAGCTTCTTGAACGCCGGCACGCTGAACGCGTCAATTCGGGCGAGCGGGTGGTCGGTGTCCTTGTCGCAATACAGGCAGGCCACCTGCACCAGGTCGACATAGTCGACCCGCGCGGACTCGCGATTGAAGTCCAGGTACATCCCCGGCAGTTGCACCAGCATTTCCGGAAACTCCCAGACTCTGAGCAGTTTGTCGCCGATCAAGGGATGAATCTGGTCGATCACATGGTTCAGGCTGATCGAATCAGACAGCAGTTCATTGTGATCTTCGGCGTAGGTCAGAATCGGCAGCACACCAATCTGATGCACCAGCCCGCCCAGAGCTGCTTGATCGGGTTTGAGTTGGGTGTAACGGCGGCACAGCGCATAGCTGATCCCGGCGATTTCCAGGCTTTTTCGCCAGACTTCGCGCATTTTCTGTTCCACCACCTCGGACCGGGCATGGAAAATCTGTTCCATCACCAGGCCAATGGCCAGGTTGCTACTGTAATTGACGCCCAGGCGTGTAATCGCCGTGTGCAGGTCGGTAACTTCCCGGGTCGCGCGCAGCAGCGGGCTGTTGACCACTTTGATCAGGCGCGCCGACAACGCGGTATCGCGGGCGATGACTTTGCTCAGGGTACTGACACTGATTTCCGGGTCTTCGGCGGCCTTGCGAATCTGCAAGGCCACTTCCGGTAACGTTGGCAGAACCAGGTCATCGTTATCGATGGCCGCAACCAAATCCTGTTGGACCTTATCCGCCAGCTTGCTCATTTCGTATCTCTGGGTGTTGCGACAAGTGCTGCAGTCAACGCTGGATTTCGCGATCGCGATCCAGTTGATAAGGCAGGTCGAGCAGGTGCAGGGCTGGCCCTTCGAGCGCGGCCAGATGGATATCCCCACCTTCGACTGCTTCGGCTTGCAGCACGGCCAGGAGTTCAATGTTTTGCCCGGCGCGGGCGGCAAGCACCACTTCGCCGATGGCGCTGCCATGGGTCGGCGAAAACAGTGGTGTGCCGGGTTCCGGCAATTCGCCGGCATCCAGCTGCAGGCGATACAAGCGGCGCTTGAGTTTGCCCAGGTACTGCATCCGCGCGACGATTTCCTGGCCGGTGTAGCAACCTTTCTTGAAACTCACGCCACCGACGGCTTGCAAGTTGAGCATCTGCGGGATGAACAGTTCACGAGTCGTCGGCATCACCTGACCGATCCCTGCGCGGACCTGGCCCAGCAGCCATTGATTCAGCTCGCCTTCGGCCAACAGGGCGGACAGCTTGCCCTTGAGGGTGTCTGCTTGATCGGCGGCGACCCAGAGTTCGACGCGGTCAGGGGAGACGCGGATGGCGATCAGACCGTCATTACGCACGACGCTGTCGATTTCTGCCGGCAGCCCAAGACCCAGGCTGGCCAGTGCTGTGTCG
>DQGF01000412.1 GCA_003525045.1 Pseudomonas sp.
CGTGCAGGCTGGCCTGGATGTAGGCCTTACGCTCGCCAGTGCCGAAGCGGAACACCGAAATCTGGCGCTCGCTGCCCAGGTGGTTCCACGGCAATGCATGATCGATGCGTTCCATATCAGTGCTTCCGCGGGGCCAGATAGCCCAGCCAGCGGCGTTCGGCCAGTTTGAACAGGCGCACCAGAATGAACGTCAGGCACAGGTAGAACACGCCGGCGGTGATGTAGGCTTCGAACGGCAAGTAGAACTGCGCGTTGACCGTGCGCGCGGCACCGGTGATGTCGATCAGGGTCACGATGGACGCCAGACTGGTGGTCTGCAGCATCATGATCACCTCGTTGCTGTACTGCGGCAGCGCCCGGCGCAGGGCCGACGGCAGCAGGATGCGTTTGTACATTTTGTAGCGCGACATGCCCATGGCCCTGGCCGCTTCGATCTCGCCGTTCGGCGTAGCGCGCAGGCTGCCGGCGATGATTTCGGCGGTGTAGGCGCTGGTGTTGATGGCGAAGGCCAGGCAGGCACAGAACGTGGCGCTGGACAGCCACGGCCAGAGGAAGCTTTCACGCACCGCTTCGAATTGCGCCAGACCGTAGTAGATCAGGAACAGCTGCACCAGCATCGGCGTGCCGCGGATCACGTAGGTGTAGAGCCAGGCGGTCATATTGACGACCGCGTTCTTGGAGACGCGCATCAAACCCAGCGGCAACGCGCATAGCAGACCGAAGAACAGCGACAGCGCGAGCAGTTTGAGGGTGGTCACCAGACCGCCGAAGTACAGCGGCAAGGCCTCCCAAATGACGTTGTAGTCGAAGATCATAGATCAGCCGCCCTTACGCCTACCGAGTAGCGCTTCTCAAGGTGACGCAATGCCAGCAACGAGACACTGGTGATCACCAGGTACATCGCCGCCACTGCGAGGAAGAAGGTGAAAGGCTCGCGGGTGGCATCTGCCGCCTGCTTGGCCTTGAACATCATGTCTTGCAGACCCACCACCGAAATCAGTGCGGTGGCCTTGGTCAGGACCAGCCAGTTGTTGGTGAAACCGGGAATCGCCAGGCGAATCATCTGCGGCACCAGCACCCGGAAGAACACCTGAAAACTGCTCATGCCGTACGCCATGCCGGCTTCGGCCTGCCCCTTTGGAATCGCCATAAAGGCACCGCGGAAGGTCTCCGACAGGTACGCACCGAAGATGAAGCCCAGGGTGCCGATACCGGCGGCCAACGGGTTGAGGTCGATGTACTCGTCAAAACCGAGCAACGGGGCGACTCGGTTGAGCAGGTCCTGACCACCGTAGAAAATCAGCAGGATCAGCACCAGGTCGGGAATACCGCGGATCACCGTGGAATACAGGTCGCCCAGCCAGGCCAGCCAGCGAATCGGCGACAGACGCAGCGCAACGCCGATCAGCCCCAGGACGATGGCCAGGACCATGGACGACAAGGCGAGCTGAAGCGTCAGCCATGCGCCATCGAGGATGACAGCCCCGTAGCCTTTCAACATGATTCAGGTCCTCGAAAGTTGGGATGAAAAAATGGCGCAAACCTCAGAGATCCTGTTGCTTGCGCCATTTCTGACGGGTCGTCGGGACGGGTTACTTGCCGTAAATATCGAAGGCGAAGTACTTGTCCTGGATTTGCTTGTACTTGCCGTTCTCGCGAATGGCTGCGATCGCGGTATTGATCTTGTCTTTCAGCGCATCACCCTTGCGCACCGCGATACCGACGCCGTCGCCGAAGTATTTGACGTCGGTGAAGGCCGGGCCAACGAAGGCGAAACCTTTACCAGCGTCGGTTTTCAGGAAACCGTCATCCAGCAGCGTAGCGTCTGCCACAGTGCCGTCGAGGCGACCGGCCGCCACGTCGAGGTAAATTTCGTTCTGCGAACCGTAAGGCTTGATCTCGGCACCCAGCGGGGCCAGGACTTCGCGGGCGAAACGCTCGTGGATCGAACCACGTTGCACGCCGATGTTCTTGCCCTTGAGCTCAGCCAGGCTGTCGCTGACTGCAGTGCCGGTCTTCATGACCAGGCGCGCCGGGGTGTTGTAGTATTTGTTGGTGAAGTCCACGGACTTCTTGCGGTCTTCGGTAATCGACATCGACGACAGGATCGCGTCGATCTTGCGCACCTTGAGGGCCGGGATCAGGCCGTCGAATTCTTGCTCGACCCAAGTGCACTTGACCTTCATCTCTTCGCACAGGGCGTTGCCGATGTCGTAGTCAAAACCAACGATGCTGCCGTCCGGCGCTTTGGAAGCGAACGGAGGGTAAGCCGCTTCGATACCGATTTTCAGAGGTTTTTCATCGGCGAAGGTTGGCAGGGACAGCACGGACAGTGCCAGGGCGCCAAGCAGCACGAGTTTCTTCATCTTGGGACTCCATCGGTAAAGGGCTAAAACGGCAGAATGAGCGATAGCCCAATATGCGAATGAGTGGAACCGCAAAGCAGTGCTGCGTCCTGGGAAACCCACGTTGTTTTCAACGCGAGCAACGACGAGCGAGTGATCGGCATTCTAACGACAGGCCCGAAGCCGATATTTCTTCAATGCGACAACAAATTACAGAAGCACCGAGAAAGCGGTTTGGGCGCGTTGACAGCCTTGCAATTTCATGCAAGAGCAAAAGACAGTGAACCGATCATAGTTGCAAATTGCGGGCCTATTATTGGCAAAGCCTTCTAATCCGGCAAGCGTAGCGTCATACCGTATTTTTTATGAAAGCGGGAGACGCCAAAAAGTGGAGTTTTGCGTTTCCCAATGCCCCGTATCGAAGCGCGCGGTTACACATTCAGTTACTTGAAAGGTCGCGGGTAACAGTGGGAAAGGTCCTACGAGTGAAGCCGATAAATATTGGCCGTTGTTGAAGCGGGGGTTGATAGATCGCCTTCGCGGGCAAGCCTCGCTCCTACGGGGTTGGGGTTGATCATTTCATTTGCGTACGACTCAGACCTGTAGGAGCGAGGCTTGCCCGCGAAGAGGCCCGGCCGACCGACACAAAAACATCAGGCAATAAAAAGCCCCACCAGACTCATCACCTGGCAGGGCTTCAATACCTCTGAACGCTACTTACGCAACATTCATGGTCCGATGTTCATCAATCAAATGCTGCACCACCCCCGGATCCGCCAAGGTCGAGATATCCCCCAACCCATCGTACTCAGCGGTCGCAATCTTGCGCAGAATCCGGCGCATGATCTTGCCCGAACGGGTTTTCGGCAGCCCCGGCGCCCACTGAATCACATCCGGCGAAGCAATCGGGCCAATCTCTTTACGCACCCAGTTTTTCAGCTCCAGGCGCAACTGCTCGCTTGGCTCTTCGCCACCGATCAGCGTGACGTAGACATAAATGCCCTGCCCCTTGATGTCATGCGGCACACCGACCACCGCCGCCTCGGCAACTTTCGGGTGGGCGACCATCGCGCTTTCGATCTCTGCCGTACCCATGCGGTGCCCGGAAACGTTGAGCACGTCATCCACACGACCGGTGATCCAGTAGTAACCATCAGCGTCACGACGCGCACCGTCACCGGTGAAGTACATGCCACGGAAAGTCTTGAAGTAGGTGTCGACGAAGCGGTCATGGTCGCGATACAGGGTGCGCGCCTGGCCTGGCCACGAATCGAGAATCACCAGGTTGCCCTCGGCAACGCCTTCGATGATGTTACCCAGGTTGTCCACCAGGGCCGGCACCACGCCGAAGAACGGACGCGCCGCAGAACCCGGCTTGAGACCGTGTGCACCCGGCAACGGGCTCATCAGGGTGGCGCCGGTTTCGGTCTGCCACCAGGTGTCGACGA
>DQGF01000414.1:0-1933 GCA_003525045.1 Pseudomonas sp.
CCACCTGCGTCATAAACCTTGATGGCCCGGTTGGTCATCGTCAGTCTGCCGCCGCCCGGCGCTGGGCCGTTGAACTCAAGGTTGCCCGCTTTATCCAGGCGCCAGCCCTGACTTCCGGCGATGTAATTGTCGGATTGCAGGTACTGGCCGATCTTCAGCATGGTGATGCTGCCGTCTTGGATGAAGGCCGAGTTCATGAACACCTGGCCGCCCTGCACTGCAAACGGAACCGAGATGGCGCCGCCGGCAATGGTGTTGACGATGGCGAACCGGTCGGCACTCACCAGGAACTGGCTTTGCAAACCGGCACCAGTGTTCTCGATGCCCAGGCCAATGCCGGCGGCGATGTACTTGCCGTCTGCCGCCACCTGCATTTTCACCGACCACATCGTCGACAACTTGCCACTGGTGTCCGCATAAGCGGTGGCTGTCTCCTGAATGGTGGCAGTATTCTCACCGAGCTTCACGTTGACCTGGGTGATGGCGGTCGCGGTTGCTTCCTTGTCGGTGGCCACGACCTCCCGCAGATCGGCGACGCTGGCTTCGTTCTCGCCAACCACCGCTGTCAGAGTTGTCACCGTCCGCGCAGTGGCCATATTCTCCGAAGCCCTTACCTTCTCCTCGGTCGCAATGGCCGCCGTGCTGGTCCAGCCCTTGAGAGCATCCGCAAGATCGCCCTCCCCATTGTCATCACGATAGGAAGCGTTCAGCGCCTGGAATACGGTCGCCTGGGCAGTGAGCTCGCCGTCTAGCTCGATGATGTCGGCAGTGTTGGCGGCCACCTGCTGCGCCTGCCCGTTCGCCGACTCCACCGTCTGCCCCACATCCAGCCAGTAGGTAGTGTTCGGCGGCGGTGTGTTGATCGGAACCGGGCCCTTTGCCTGATACAGCAACTGGCCAAAACGCACGATCGCGTTCTTCACGTAGGTTTTGGTCGGGTCGTAGCTTTCGTCCAGCGCATCGATCTGAGTTTGAAGCCCTGGGATTTTCTCGATTTCGTCGAGCAGGTCCGGACCCAGCTCTGTTTCAGTGATCTGGCCGGCGATCATTTCCAGAATCGCGGACGCGTCCGAACTCGACTGGCCTTGCACGCCGATGCCTACCGGATACCACGGACCGATGTTGCCGATCCGATCCACCAGGCGCGCCCAGAAGTAAAAGGTCACGCCGGCGGCAAGACCCAGCATGGAGAAATCGCTTTGCGGGTACGACAGGTCGGTCAGCTTGGTTGCCGCCGGCAGACTGGTCGTCGGCCCGTACCAGATTTCAGTCCGCTGGGTGTCCTCGGCGCCAGCCGGGAAGCCCCACTTAAGGTAGATGCCGAACAGCAGCGGCGTAGCCGTGAGGAACGACACCGCCGGCGGCAACCCCTGCTTACCGGTGAGATTGGTCAGGATCGAGCTGCGCCAGATCGACGAGATGTCAAAGGCACTCACTGCTCGCACGCGCGCGACGTAGGCACCGGCATAGATGCCAGTGACATCGACACCGGTTGCGCCGGTCCGTGGCAGCTTGATCCAGTTGCCGCTGTCCTTGCGCCATTCCACGTCATACCCGACGGCGCCGTTCACTGCCGGCCAGGTGATGGTCATGGTGGCGACGGCGATGCCCTGTGAAACCACAGAAGTGGAAGTCAGGGTGACGCTCGCCGGTGCCGGAACGACGGTGATCGGAATCACGCTAATCGGCCGCTCTTCCAAACGTGCGCCGGTGTCGATGTGTGCGAACTTGCTTGGGTCGTACTGAACAGCTGAGATTTCGAATACGCCGGGTTCCGGACGAGACACGCTGGTCACGCGGTACAACGGCACGGCCAGATCGTCAGCGTCGAGCGCCCAAACAAGTTCGCGCTCCGGTACCGCGGAATACGCAACGGTGACAGTCACCACGCGACCCGCCACGGACTGTACGGTACGCCCTTCGCATTTGCCGT
>DQGF01000414.1:2219-2341 GCA_003525045.1 Pseudomonas sp.
GACTGCACGGTACGCCCTTCGCACTTGCCGTTTGGCAGGTTCAGGATCAGGCGGTCGCCGGTCTTGGCCTGGGTATCGCGGTCCAACGTGATGGCGCGGCCGCTCACTGCCGAGATGCGCCC
>DQGF01000414.1:2636-2953 GCA_003525045.1 Pseudomonas sp.
AGATACGCCCGCCGATCGCGCGGCCGGCCAGCAGTTCGTCAGCCACAGGAATGACGTAGCCAGGCAATGGAATGCGGCCATCGAGGCCGACCCGAAAGCTAATAGCGCGGTCCCTGGAGTTTGTGAGCAGTGCCCACTTGCCGCGGCGCTGCGCCTCAGACTCGCGCGTGCAACCGATTGCACTGATCTCCAGCGGGTTGTCGCCGTAGCGGCGCTGGAGCTTGGCGTCGGTCACTGCTGTGACATCGGTGTCGTAGTTGTTCGCCGGGTTGTCGTAGCTGATCAGGGCTCGGCTGTACCTGGTGCGCTCCGATGCG
>DQGF01000066.1 GCA_003525045.1 Pseudomonas sp.
GAGCGAGCCTGCTCGCGAAGGCTATCGATCAAACACCACATAACCACCGGATTCACTCTGGCAATTCATACGCATAGATCTTCTCCGCCTCCATCTGATACCCCGCATCCGCCAACTCGCTGGTCGACGCCTTGACCTGCATCGCACCCTCGATCCAATACGGCTGATACAACTCATCCAGCTTCACACCGACTTCGCTTTTGACATGCACAATCTGGTTCGACGGCGGTGGCGGTACGTGGATGCAGGCGCCGAAATACGGCACCAACAGAAACTCCGTGGTGCGACCTTCTTCACTCACCTCCAGCGGCACGATGTAGCCCGGCAAACGGATGTTCTGACCGTCGAGGGCTTTCACCACCGGCGCATTCGGCATGTCCTGCTTGGCCGCGGGCGCCGATTCTGCAGCCAGCGCGTCACCCATCTGCGACAGGTCGTGCAGCGGTGTCATGTTCGGCACTTCCGGCGTGGCGTCCGGCGGGATCATTTCCGACCAGGTCAGGTCTTTCGGCGCGGCCGCCCACAGCGGCAGGGCGACCAGCATCAACAGCGCAAGCACAGCGCGGGGCATGTTCAACGTCCTCATAGTCGGATCGACAGGCCATCGGCCAGGGATTGGCGATACGCACGCCAGGCCGGCACGCTGCCCATCAGCAACGCGGCGATCAGGATGCCACCGAGCAGCGTCCATTCATATTCGCTTGGCCAGGCCAGTGGCAAATACAACCCGTAATTCGCCTGGACATAACCCTGGGCGGCGGCGATGCAAACGTAAAGCAGCGCCACGCCGGCGATCACCCCCGACAGCGCCAACGCAAAGGCTTCCAGCACCAGCAGGGTCGCGATGTGCCACGGTCGAGCGCCTACCGAACGCAGAATCGCCATCTCGCGACGCCGTTCATTGAGGCTGGTGAGAATTGCCGTGAGCATACCGATCAACCCGGTCAGGACAACGAACAGCGAGACCACGAACAAGGCCTTTTCCGCCGTGCTCATCAAACTCCACAGTTCCTGCAACGCCACTCCCGGCAGAATCGCCAGCATCGGTTCGCCACGGAATTCGTTGATCTCGCGCTGTAGCGCGAAGGTCGAAATCTTGCTGTTGAGGCCGAGCATGAACGCGGTGATCGCTTGCGGCGTCAAGTCCATGTTGCGTGCCTGATCGGCACTGATCCGACCGTTGCCGCGCGCCGGCACCCCGTTGTGCCAATCGACGTGGATTGCTTCCATGCCGCCGAGACTGATGTGCAATGTGCGGTCCACCGGGGTCCCGGTGCGTTTGAGAATGCCGACCACGGTGAACGGTTTGTCGTCGTGTTTGACCAGGCTGATCACGGTCACGCCGTGTGCCAATACCAGTTTGTCGCCCAGCTTGTAGTGCAACGCGTCGGCGACTTCGGCGCCGAGCACCACTTCGAACGGGTCAGTGGCGAAGGCACGACCGTCGGCCAGTTCCAGGTGTTGTTGACGGCCGTACTGGTAATGCTCGAAGTACGCCTCGGTGGTGCCCATCACCCGATAACCGCGATGGGAATCGCCGAGGGACATCGGGATTGCCCACTTCACTTTCGGGTTGTTGGCGAAATGCTCGAAGCTGTCCCAACGAATGTTGTTGGTGGCGTTGCCGATGCGGAACACCGAGTACAGCAGCAGGTTCACCGAGCCTGAGCGAGCACCGACAATCAGATCGGTGCCGCTGATGGTACTGGCGAAACTGGCCTTGGCCTCGGTGCGCACCCGTTCCACGGCCAGTAGCAGGCAGACCGACAGGGCGATGGCAAACGCGGTAAGGATCGCGGTAAAGCGGCGGTTAGCCAGACTGGCCATGGCTAGACGGAACAAATACATCTCAAACCTCTGCGGGCGTGGCGGCGCGATTGAGATCGGCCAGCGACAGATTGCGATCGAACAACGGCGCCAGGCTCTGATCGTGACTGACGAACAACAGGCTCGATCCGGCTTCGCGGCATTCGGCGAACAGCAAGCGAATGAAATTCTCGCGGGCGTCATAATCCAGGGCCGAAGTCGGCTCGTCGGCAATCACCAGTTCCGGCTGACCGATCAACGCCCGTGCGGCGGCGACCCGTTGCTGTTGGCCGATGGACAGCGAATCAGCGCGACGGCGGAGGATGCTTTCATCCTTCAACCCCAAGTGAGCGAGCAGGGTGGCGGCAGCCTGGTCGACGCTGCCGTGACGCTGGATCGCACGTTCCGCGCGCAGTCTGGAGAAGTGGCAGGGGAACTCGACGTTCTCGCGCACCGAGAGAAAAGGCAGCAAGTTGAACTGCTGGAAGATGTAACCGGTGTGATCGACGCGGAATCTATCGCGTGAACCGGCAGAAAGCTCGGTCAGTTCCTGGCCGAGCAATCGGATGCTGCCACGATCAGGCTTCTGCACCCCACCGAGCAGGCCGAGCAGGGTGGTCTTGCCGCTGCCGCTGGGGCCCTTGAGAAACAGGGTTTCGCCAGGTTCCAGGCGAAACGCCGGGATATCCAGCAACGGCGGGTGACCGGGCCAGCTGAAGCCCAGGTCGGTCAGTTCGATGAGTGCTTGGGTCATAACACCGTTTTCATGGGGTTTGGGTACTTGTCTCGATTTAACATTCAACACCGACCCCTGTAGGAGCGAGGCTTGCCCGCGAAGAGGCCCTCACATCCACCAGAGAACTTCAAGAATCCCGCTTCTGCTCGTTCTCATACCGATCCAGCGTATCCCGCGCAATCTCCCGTCCCAGCGCGATCAGCTCCGGCGCCTTGTAGAACTCGAAAAACCGGCACACCCGCTTCGGTACGTTGATCAGAATATCCGGCGGATAACCGGCAATCTTGTACTGCGCCAACGAGGTCTGCATCACCTCGAAACTCTGGTTGATCAAATCCAGCAACGAGGCCGGGCCCACGTTGTCGATGATGAACGAACCGGTGGCGGACTTCGGCGCGCCGTCGCGTTCAGGGGCGGCCGCCGGTTGCTGGGCTTCGGGTTCGGCGGATTCGATCCAGGGGTTGATCTCGGCAGCGTCCGCCAGCAACGCTTCTTTTTCCAGCAACAGCAATTGTTCCGCCTGTTTGCGGCGAAATGGCAATTTTGAGCCGAGCGAGTTGATCAGGCTGTCGAAACGGGTCTTGAACGCGGCGGGGCGCTGGATTACCGGCAGTTGATAGTGGCGCTGGTTGGTGGAGTTGAGGTTGACCGCGATGATCAGGTCGCAATGACTCGACACCACCGGCACGATCGGCAAGGGGTTGAGGATCCCGCCGTCCACCAGCATGCGATTGCCTTGCATCACCGGGGTGAACAGGCTGGGGATCGCCGCCGAAGCGCGCATGGCCTGGTGCAGGCAACCTTCCTGGAACCAGATTTCCTGCTGGTTGGTCAGGTCGGTCGCCACCGCCGTGTAGGGAATGCGCAAGTCTTCGATATTGATTTCGCCGACGATCTTGCGGATTTGCCCGAAGACCTTCTCCCCGCGAATCGCCCCCAGACGAAAACTGACGTCCACCAGGCGCAAGACATCCAGGTAATCGAGGCTCTCGATCCAGTCGCGATAATCGTCGAGTTTGCCGGCGGCGTAGATCCCGCCGACCACGGCGCCCATGGAACAACCGGCGATGCAGGCGATGTCGTAGCCGCGCCGCTCGATCTCTTCAATGACCCCGATATGGGCATAGCCCCGGGCCCCACCCGAGCCCAGCACCAGTGCGACACGCTTTTTCATGAATCGCCCTCGTCTGACAAGGTTCAACAATGCACCCATCGAGGGGCGCGCTTCAATCGCCAAGGTCGCTCGGCGGTGTAACAAGTCGTTTTTTCGACACTCCATGGCGGCAGATGAGTATTCTTCCCGGCGCTGTAGTTTTCGCGGCGGGGCCAAGGCACTTTTCACGCGCCAGACCGTCTTACATGCACGATTGTTTACCTATCTTTGAGGTGTGATTAATGAAAGCCTGGATCTGTGTGCCCCTGATTGCGCTGGCACTCGCCGGTTGTGCCGGCAAAACTGCTTATCGCGACAGCTGCGCCAGCGGGATCGATGCCGCGTGGCATGAACTGGACCTGGCCAAGGCCGAAGGTTTTGCCGGGACCGTCAGTTACTCCAAGGCCCTGTCGCTGTTGACCGGCGCCAAGACCCAGCAGCAATTCGAAGCGTTCGAAGGCTGCTCGAAGAAGGCCGAGAAGGCGCGTTTCTACATTCGTGAGTCTCGCGCTGGCCGTTGAGGCATGATGTAGGCAATAGGTGAATTCGATTCAGGGAGCAAGCGATGTCTGCCTTGGTTGACCGGTTGGTGGCTCGAGTCCTGGGCCTGGAAGTCCGTTTGCTGGCTTGTCAGGCGCGCTTGAGTGCCCGCACCGACCCTGAAGCGCTGCATGACCTGCGCACCACGGTCCGCCGTTTGCGCAGTCTGCTGCGGCCATTGCGCGGCTTGCCCGGGGTCGAACAGCTGGAAACGGCGGCGTCCGGGGTCGGTGATCTGTCCACGCCATTACGTGATCGCGAAGTGCTGGCGGCGTATTTGCTTCAGCATGATCAACCCGAGGCAGCGCAACGGCGCATGGCGCAGATGGACGAGGCTTATCCGGCGGTCGCGGCGAGTCCAGAGCTGAGGCAGTTGCTGATGATCCTCGATGCCTTTCCGCGGTTTTTGCGCGCTTCCCAGCGACAAGGCTTGCTCAAGGGCCTGCGCACCCGCATCGAAAAGCGCCTCGCTAAACAATGGGAAAAACTCGACAAGGCGCTGCATGATCCTGCCCATGATCGCCATCGTCTGCGCCTGCTGATCAAGCGTGTGCGTTATGGCATCGAAGCCTATCCCGAACTGGACCGACTACCAAAGGCGGCCATGCCCAGGCTGAAATCGGCCCAGGGCGCTTTGGGCGATTGGCACGATTGCTGGCAATGGTTGGCCAGGGCCGAACAGGAAGCCGATTTGCAGCCCTGCGTGGCAGGTTGGAAAACCGCCTTGGCCAAGGCCGAAAAACGCGCCGACGGTGTCCTCGACAAATTCAGCGCCGCCTGCTTCAAATCCTGAGTTGCTGCAGCGCAAAGAGCCTCACCACGATAGATGTGGGCAACACTGAACCAATGTGGGAGCGGGCTT
>DQGF01000119.1 GCA_003525045.1 Pseudomonas sp.
GCCCGTCCTTCGCGGGCAAGCCTCGCTCCTACAGGTTTTGTGGTGCTCGCTGGATTACCCCAAACCTGTAGGAGCGAGGCTTGCCCGCGAAGACGTGAGTGGCAACAGCAACAAAGCCCGAATGGAAAACTGCTGTTACGCGTTGTAAAGAAATCCTTACGAAATTCACCGATTGAACCCGTGAAATCGTCATTTCTCGAATACTGTAAGAAAATACTTCCGCTCTATGACCTTCACCGCTCTTCCCGGCGCTCTAGTCCACTTGTTTCACCGCCCCATGCAAGGTGAGATGCGCCCCATGCCTGTCGTGCAGGTGCATAACAAGAAGGAGGCGCAATGTACGCCGTGACTCATCTCTATCTCTCCCCGTGGGGCGATTTTTCCGCCGCCTCCGTCCATGACCTGCAAAGGTCTGACTCCATTTTTGCAGCCGCCCGAGACCCTCGGGGCGGACACAAGCAATCCCGGCAAACGACACGCTGATCCAGTGGTGTCTGGCAGCAGGGGGTTACAGGTGTACAATACGTCGCGTTTTAACTGTGACCTCCTGCGCATCTGCGCAAACCTCAAGGTTATCCGCCTTGTTCACTCCGCCGCGTCACGAGCGTGTCGGGTTCGATTTCGTCACAGATAAAAACAAACAGGTGACGTATGACCGTTGTAAAAACGCTGAACTCCTGGTGCCTGCGCTGGGGTTTGATCGGCGCTGCTTGAAGCCGCAACCGAGCAGCAACGTCTAACGAATATCATCAAACCTTGCGTGAGACCCTTTTCATGAGTGGACAAAACTCGCATTCAGGCGAGCTGAAACGCGGCCTGAAAAATCGCCATATCCAACTGATCGCCCTCGGTGGCGCAATCGGTACCGGCCTGTTCCTCGGCTCGGCCGGCGTACTGAAATCCGCTGGCCCGTCGATGATCCTCGGCTACGCCATTTGCGGCTTCATTGCGTTCATGATCATGCGCCAGCTTGGCGAAATGATCGTCGAAGAGCCGGTGGCCGGTTCCTTCAGCCACTTCGCGCACAAATACTGGGGTGGGTTCGCCGGCTTCCTGTCGGGCTGGAACTGCTGGATTCTGTACATTCTGGTAGGCATGTCGGAGCTGACCGCGGTCGGCAAATACATCCACTACTGGGCGCCGGACATCCCGACCTGGGTCTCGGCCGCCGGGTTCTTCGTGCTGATCAACCTGATCAACCTGGCCAACGTCAAAGTCTTTGGCGAGGCCGAGTTCTGGTTTGCGATCATCAAGGTCGTCGCGATCGTCGGCATGATTGCCCTGGGCAGCTACCTGCTGGTCAGCGGCCATGGCGGCCCGCAAGCCTCGGTGACCAACCTGTGGGCCCATGGCGGCTTCTTCCCGAACGGCGTCAGCGGCCTGGTGATGGCCATGGCGATCATCATGTTCAGTTTCGGCGGCCTGGAAATGCTCGGTTTCACCGCAGCAGAAGCCGACAAGCCGAAAACCGTGATCCCGAAAGCGATCAACCAGGTGATCTACCGGATCCTGATCTTCTACATCGGTGCCCTGGTCATTCTGCTGTCGCTGACCCCATGGGACAGCCTGCTCGCGACCTTGAATGCCTCAGGCGACTCCTACAGCGGCAGCCCGTTCGTGCAAGTGTTCTCGATGCTGGGCAGCAGCACCGCTGCGCATATCCTTAACTTCGTGGTCCTGACCGCGGCATTGTCGGTGTACAACAGCGGCACCTACTGCAACAGCCGCATGCTGCTGGGCATGGCCGAGCAAGGCGATGCGCCGAAAGCCTTGGCGAAGATCGACAAGCGCGGCGTACCGGTGCGCTCGATCCTGGCCTCGGCGGCGGTGACGTTGATCGCAGTGTTGCTGAACTACCTGATCCCGCAGAGCGCGCTGGAACTGTTGATGTCATTGGTGGTGGCCACCCTGGTGATCAACTGGGCAATGATCAGCTTCTCGCACTTCAAGTTCCGCCAGCACATGGACAAGACCGGACAGACGCCGCTGTTCAAGGCGCTGTGGTACCCCTACGGGAACTACGTCTGCCTGGCGTTCGTGGTGTTCATCCTCGGCGTGATGCTGTTGATTCCGGGGATTCAGATCTCGGTGTATGCGATTCCGGTGTGGGTCGCGTTCATGTGGATCTGCTACGGCATCAAGAACAAGCGTCGTGCGCAGCATGCGTTGCAGACTGCAGTGAAATAACGCAGCGAGCAGAAACGACAAACCCGGCCATGTGCCGGGTTTGTTGTTCTTGGTGTACTAACTTTCATATCTTGTTGATGTGCTGTCCTACAAGCGAAGTCGCTTTTTTTGAAGGGGATATGAAATATTACGGTGTCGATTTGGTTCTTTCGGGATACGGGGTGTTTAGGCCAGTATCAAAGGTCGGTTCGGTTGAGTTGTTCAGACGTGATCCGATTAACTATGAGATGGCTTATCGACAGACTGGTAGATTGGCTTTATCTTTTGAGGCGTTAGTTGATTTGTTGACGATAGAGTCAATGGTTTCAGCAGAGAATTCAGAAAATAAATGACCTTTAGGTGGTGGTTTAAATCACGCCGCGCATTCTTGGAATGTAGAATCGTAAGCCCCAAAAAACAATAATTGTATAGGTTGCTAGAAATACGATGTGTCGAAATTTTTCATTTATGTCGAAAAGTTTTGTTATTCCAAGCGCGATGAGGCTGGCGGGTAGTACGGCGCAAGCAAAAACAAGGAGGATTACAGATGTGTAATATCGAATATTTTCAATCTTCATTTATTGTAAAGGTCTGTTGATAATGCGTTCAAGGTGATGGGCTAATGCGGATTTGTTAATGGTGTGTTAGGTAAGTCCTCGCATTCTTGGTATATAAAAACGCAGGCCAAAAACAACAAGTATCACATAGGTTGCGATGTGTGCAGCGTCTAAATGCTCCTCATTTATGTGGATGACTTTATTTATGCAAAATACAATGATTCCAGATGGTAGTCCAGAACAGCCTAAAACCATTAAGGTAACTGCGATATGGTATCTAATGTTTTCAAGGTTCATTGCATAGCCTTTCGGAGTCTTCGCCACGCGCGGTCCTTAGGTTAGTGTCGCCATTCGAAATAAAGCAACTTCCATTTTGTAAATCCGATAACCCTGTAGGAAAATTCCGACCTTTCTTGATCTAACCTGCCCAAGTGATTACCTGCTATTCAGAACGTCATTCGCGGTATCCTGCACCCTCTGAATACGGACGCTTTTCCATGCTGGTGATTTCCAACAACGTGCATCTGCCGGATGCCGAGATCGAATTGACGGCCATTCGTGCCCAGGGGGCGGGTGGGCAGAACGTCAACAAGGTCTCCAGTGCGGTGCACCTGCGCTTCGACATTCCGGCCTCGTCCTTGCCCGAGTTCTACAAGGAGCGGCTGCTGGCGCTGCGTGACAGTCGCATCACCAGCGAAGGCGTGCTGATCATCAAGGCCCAGCAATACCGCACCCAGGAAGCCAATCGCGCCGATGCGCTGGAGCGCCTGACCGAGCTGATCCTCAGTGCTACCAAGGTTGAAAAGAAACGCCGTCCGACCAAGCCGACCCTCGGTTCGAAGAAGCGTCGGCTGGAATCGAAGACCAAGCGCGGCAGCATCAAGGCCGGGCGCGGCAAGGTCGACTTCTAGCGGGCTTCTCGTTCTTCGCGGTGCTTCTCATTAAAGTGCTTTGGCGCCTGCCTGTACAAATAAACGCTCAGGGCCAAGCCGCTCAGGGCGGCGAGGGCAGCGAACAGGAAGATCGAGGCAAAACCGAATCCGGCCGCAATCGCTCCCGCCAGCGGTCCGGTAATCCCTAGCGACAAATCGATGAACAGCGAGTAAGCCCCGACCGCCGCGCCACGGCTGGAAGCCGGCACCAGGTTGACCGCTTCCACCCCCAGCGCCGGGAATACCAGCGAGAAACCGAAACCGCTCAACGCGGCGCCCGCCAGCGCCCAGTGGGCATCCGGTGCCAGCCATAACAGCAGCAGGCCGAGAGTTTCCACCGATAGGCAGGCAATCGCCACGCGAAACCCGCCGAGGCGGTTGATCAGATTGCCGAACAACAGCCGTGCGCCAATAAAGCTGGCACCGAACAGGCTCAGGCACAGCACTGCGTTGTCCCAATGTTGCGTGGCGTAATACAGGGTGATGAAGGTAGCGATGGTGCCGAAACCGATGGAGCCCAGCGCCAGTCCGCAGCCATGGGGCAATACCCGACCCAGCACATGCATGAACGGCAGGCGTTCACCGACCACAATCGGCGCGGCGGTTTTCGGCCAGGCCAGCGCCAGGCCCAAAACGGCCAGAAGGACGATGCTCACGCCCATGCTCCATAGGCCCAACCGATTGACCAGCCACACCCCAAACGGAGCCCCGATCGCCAGTGCGCCATAACTGGCGATGCCGTTCCAGGAGATGACTTTGGCAGTGTTCGCTGCGCCGACCCGGCCGATGCCCCAGCCGATCGAGCCCGAACCGACCAGGCTTTCGGCGCTGCCAAGCACCAGCCGGCCGATCAACAGGCTGATCAGGCTCAAGGTCGGCAGGCTCTGGGTCCAGGCCGAAATCAACATGAACACACCGCTCAAACCGCAACCGGCGAGGCCGTACATCACGGCCAGTTTGCTGCCCTTGTTATCGATGATTTTTCCGGCGTATGGACGGCTGAGCAGGGTAGCGAGGTATTGCACGCTGATCACCAACCCGGCGATCACCGCGCCGAAACCGAGGTCGCTGTGGACGTAGCCGGGCAATACGGCCAGGGGGATGCCGATATTCAGATAGCCAATGAAGGTAAACATAACGATGGAAACGACTTGCAGCGTGACCGCCAAGGGGCGCTGGTTTTCAGGCATGGGTAAAGGTCCACGGGGCAGCAGGATAGATAGGCTGCTTATGATAGCGGCGCGAAGGGCTGCGGGCCGTGAAAAAGTAAAACTATTTGCCAGGTGGGGTTATTCAGGGTTATGCGGGGCAACCAGTTGCGTCGTGACCAGGGCGGCCAACGCGTTTTCTTCGCTGCCGAAACGGGCAAGCAATGCGGCTCGTTTCTCGGGGGAGAGGCGATTCCAGATCCCGATCATTTTCTCGGCGGTGCCGATCAGAACGCTGGCCTGAGCTTCGCTGAAGGTAGAGTCGGAGTCATCGGTCATGGTGAGGCTCGAGGTTTCAGGCGGTGTGGAAAGCGCATGTTAGCGCTTTCCACACGGTCTGGCATTGCAGGTGTATCAGTCTTCGCTGTCGGCCTGGCGGCGTTCAGTTGCTTCTTCCGGCTTGGGCTGTTGGGCACCGGCTTGTTGCGTGGTCGTCTGCTCAGTTTCGTGCAGGCTTGGGAAGGGGAGATTAGGAATCTCGTGCATATCGCGCTCCTCGCTAAGTCTGTTGATAGATCTGGGTAGATCCGCGCTTTTAAAAAAGCCTGGGAAGGATACAGCAGTAGAAATGACAAATAGACTTTTATATCCATTTGTTTCGACGGATGGGGTTGTATAGACAAGCCTGCGGCGACGCACAATCCCCTGTGGGAGCGGGCTT
>DQGF01000325.1:0-2432 GCA_003525045.1 Pseudomonas sp.
CAAACAGCGGCCAGACGTGCTGACTCAGATCGCTGAACAGATCCGCCTTGAACTGATCGTCGCGGCTGCGCAATGTCGAACCCAACAGTTGCACACGCTTGCCCAGCACCTGCGCGAGATCCAGCATTGCCTCGCGGCCACCCATCAAGCCGATCAGCACCCAGCGCCCATCACGGGCCAACAGCTTCAGATTCAGCGCAGCATAGTTGCCACCGACCGGATCGAGGATCACATCGAACGGCCCCAGATCGCTCAAACTGTCCAGATCGCCGTTGCGCACCACACCACCCTGTGCGCCCAGGGCTTCGCAGTAAGCCAGACGCTCGGCGGAACCGACGCTGACCCAGCACGGGTTACCAAACGCCTTGCACAGCTGAATGGCAGCTGAACCGATTCCACTGGCTCCAGCGTGCAGAAGAACTTTCTCACCCGGCTTGAGCGCAGCCAATTGATACAAATTCAGCCAAACGGTCGCGTAGACTTCGGGTAGCGCTGCCGCCTCGGCCAAGGACAAACCTTCGGGGACCGGCAACACATGCCGTCCGTCGACAACCACCTCTTCGGCCATCCCGCCCCCGGCCAGCAAGGCGCAGACCCGATCACCGACCTGCCAGGACGAGCCCGGACCGACCTCACTGATCACCCCCGAACACTCAAGACCCAGTACCTGACTGGCTCCCGGCGGTGGCGGGTAAAGACCCGCCTTCTGTAACAAGTCGGCGCGATTGAGACCCGCTGCCGCCACTCGAATGCGAACTTGTCCTACATCACATGTAGGACTGGGCTCTTCCACCCACTCCACTTGACCTTCCACGCCTTGCAATGCTTTCACAGTGCCTCCATAGTGAGTCTGGACTGAGCCCGCAGCTGTAGCGTCGGGCTTTTTGCATTATGCGACCGGCCTTTACGGAACCGGCGACTTCAAAGACGGCCTAATATGCGTTATCAATTGTCCCCGCGTCGAATCAGCATGAAGCATTTGTTCCCCAGCACCGCCCTCGCCCTATTCATTGGTATCGGCCTGATGCCGATGTCGAGCAATACATTCGCAGCCAATAGCTGGGACAAGCTTCAGCCCGATCGTGACGAAGTGATCGCCAGTCTGAACGTCGTTGAATTGCTCAAGCGTCACCACTACAGCAAGCCGCCGCTCGATGATGCGCGCTCCGCGATTATCTACGACAGCTACCTCAAGCTGCTGGATCCGTCGCGCAGCTATTTCATGGCCAGCGACATTGCCGAATTCGACAAGTGGAAAACCCAGTTCGACGACTTCCTCAAAAGCGGCGACCTGAACGCCGGGTTCACCATCTACAAGCGCTACCTGGACCGCGTCAAAGCGCGTCTGGACTTTGCCCTTGTCGAGTTGAACAAGGGCGTCGACAAAATCGACTTCACCACCAAGGAAACCTTGCTGATCGATCGCAAGGATGCCCCTTGGCTCAAATCCACCGCAGAACTCGACGAACTGTGGCGCAAACGCGTCAAGGATGAAGTCCTGCGGATGAAAATCGCCGGCAAGGACTCCAAGCAGATCCAGGAAACCCTGACCAAGCGCTACAAGAACCAGTTGGCGCGCCTGGACCAGACCCGTGCCGAAGACATCTTCCAGGCCTACATCAACACCTTCGCCATGTCCTACGACCCGCACACCAATTATCTGTCGCCGGATAACGCGGAGAACTTCGACATCAACATGAGCCTGTCCCTCGAGGGTATCGGTGCCGTGTTGCAGAGCGACAACGACCAGGTGAAAGTCGTGCGCCTGGTGCCGGCAGGCCCGGCGGACAAGACCAAAATGGTTGCTCCGGCGGACAAAATCATCGGTGTTGCCCAGGGTAACAAAGAGATGGTCGACGTCGTTGGCTGGCGCCTGGACGAAGTGGTCAAGCTGATCCGTGGCCCGAAAGGCACCGTGGTGCGCCTGGAAGTGATCCCGGCCAGCAATGCGCCGAACGATCAGACCACCAAGATCGTCCCCATCACCCGCGAAGCGGTGAAGCTTGAAGACCAGGCGGTGAAAAAGTCGGTCCTCAAGCTCAAACAGGATGGCAAGGATTACAAGCTCGGCGTCATCGAGATCCCGGCGTTCTATCTGGACTTCAAGGCCTTCCGTGCCGGTGATCCGGACTACAAGAGCACCACTCGCGACGTCAAGAAACTGCTGACCGAGTTGCAGAAAGACAAGGTCGACGGCGTGGTCATCGACCTGCGCAACAATGGCGGCGGTTCCCTGCAGGAAGCCACCGAGTTGACCAGTCTGTTCATCGACAAAGGGCCGACCGTTCTCGTGCGTAATGCCGATGGCCGGGTCGATGTGCTTGAAGATGAAAATCCGGGCGCGTTCTACAAAGGCCCGATGGCGTTGCTGGTCAACCGCTTGTCGGCCTCGGCTTCGGAGATTTTTGCCGGCGCCATGCAGGACTATCACC
>DQGF01000325.1:2727-5314 GCA_003525045.1 Pseudomonas sp.
CATGCAGGACTATCACCGCGCACTGATCATCGGTGGCCAGACCTTCGGTAAAGGTACCGTGCAGACCATTCAGCCGCTGAACCATGGCGAACTGAAACTGACCCTGGCCAAGTTCTACCGCGTTTCCGGCCAGAGTACCCAGCACCAGGGCGTACTCCCGGACATCGATTACCCGTCGATCATCGACACCAAGGAAATCGGTGAAAGCGCCCTGCCCGAAGCCATGCCATGGGACACCATCCGCGCCGCCATCAAGCCTGCGCTCGACCCGTTCAAGCCGTACATCACGCAGCTCCAGTCCGAGCATGACGTGCGCACGGCCAAGGACGCGGAGTTCGTGTTCATCCGCGACAAGCTGGCCCTGGCGCAGAAACTGATGCTGGAAAAAACCGTCAGCCTCAATGAAGCCGACCGTCGTGCCCAACACGCCGACATCGAAGCCAAGCAGCTGGCGATGGAAAATCTGCGTCGCAAGGCCAAGGGCGAAGAGCCGCTCAAAGAGCTGAAGAAAGAAGATGAAGACCTGATCGCAGCCGAGCCGGACAAGACCAAGCCGGAAGATGATGCCTACCTGAGCGAGACCGGGCGGATTCTGCTGGATTATCTGAAACTCAACACGGCGGTGGCCAAGCACTGAGATGATGGCAATTTAATGCTGACGTTCCCCGGAGCGTCATCACACAGTCATCATTCTGTCGTGAAATGAAGGACTGAGTGCATTTTGCACTCGGTCCTTTTTTTTATCCCCAGAGATCGCCATGACCACAACCGAACAGCTGAGTGCTTTGAGTTCAATACTGACTCAAGGCGGTTTACACAGCCTGTTCCAGCCGATCGTTTCCCTCTCCGAACGACGGATACTCGGCTACGAAGCCCTGAGTCGCGGTCCCTCGAACAGTCCGCTGCACTCCCCCACCGCACTGTTTGCCGTTGCCCGTCAGGCCGGTCGCCTGGCCGACCTGGAAATCGCCTGCCGTGAAAGCGCTTGCCGACGTTTCAATGAACACCAGCTGCCCGGCAAGCTGTTCCTTAATGTCTCCCCGGAATCCCTGCTCGAAGTCGCCCACCAACCCGGACGCACCCTGCAGCTTCTGCAGGATTTCGGCATACCGCCCAGTCAGGTGGTGATCGAACTGACCGAACAGACGCCGACTGATGATTTTCAGTTGCTGCAAACCGCGCTGCATCACTATCGGGCGATGGGTTTTTCCATTGCACTGGATGATCTGGGTGCGGGCTACTCGAGCTTGCGGCTTTGGTCGGAACTGCGACCGGATTACGTGAAGATCGACCGGCACTTCATTGACGGCATTCATCAGGACGCCCTCAAACGTGAGTTCGTCGGTTCGATCCTGCAAATCGCCAAGGCCTCGCGGGCGCAAGTGATCGCCGAAGGCATCGAGCTGCCGGAAGAGCTTGCGGTGTTGACCGAGATGGGTGTCAATCTGGTCCAGGGCTATTTGCTCTGTCGACCTCAAGAGCATCCGCCCCGGGATGCGCGCACCATGCTGCCCAAGCAAGACGGCTCCGCCGTGGCGCTGAACGAGGAAGGCAGTGACCTCAGCGCCCTGCTCAACGACCAGGCGGCGGTGGCTCGCGATACGCCCACCGCCACGGTGTTGGAAGCCTTCCGCCGCCAGGCCAACCTGAACTCGTTGGCGGTGCTGGACGAGCAAGGCCGCCCTTGCGGCATCGTCCATCGGCATTCGCTCTCCGATGCACTGCTCAAGCCCTTTGCCACTGACTTGTTCGCCCGCAAGCCGATCAGCCGTTTGATGAACGACGACTTCCTCGCCGTCGAGATGAGCCAATCGTTGCAACAGGTCAGTCGCTTGATCACCAGTCGCGCCCGACAACGCATCGAAGAAGACTTCATCATCACCCTCCATGGCGGCTATCTGGGACTGGGTCGGGTGATCGATGTGCTCAAGCTGATTACCGAATTGAAGATCCAGCAAGCCCGCTACGCCAACCCGCTGACCCTGCTACCGGGTAACGTGCCGATCCAGCAATGCCTGACGCGTCTGCTGCAACAGAAACGGGAGTCGGTGATCTGCTACGTGGACATCGACAGTTTCAAGCCTTTCAACGACATCTATGGCTACGGCCGCGGGGATGAAGTCCTGCTGTGTCTGGCGCAATGTCTGAACGATCGTGTCGATCCGTCCCGTGACTTTGTCGGCCATATCGGCGGCGACGACTTCCTGCTGGTGCTCGGCCCGGAAGACTGGCGCAAACGACTGAACCAGTTGCTCGACGACTTCCAGAGCCAGTGCCGGCGTTTCTACCGCAGCGAACATCTGGAAGCGGGGTGTTTCATTGCCCCCAACCGCCAGGGCGTGCGTCAGGAATTCCCGCTGCTGTCGCTGTCCATCGGTGTGGTGCATTTGCATCCACAGGCCTGTGGACAACTCGATGCAAGCCAGTTGGCGGAAATGGCTTCGCAGGCCAAGCATCACGCGAAGAATGTGCCGGGGTACAGCGTGCATGTGATTGATAGCCTCGCGGTGCCTGAGCGCGAGGGTGAATTGCTGATGGGGCAGCGCTGATTGGGCGCAAGCCTTCGCGGGCAAGCCACGCTCCTACA
>DQGF01000576.1:0-3043 GCA_003525045.1 Pseudomonas sp.
CCGGCCACCGCAGTTTCAATGCCGGTTGATAAACCCCGACAACGCCGCAATCGCTTCCGGCGAGCGCAGCCGCTGGGTGAACAACGCGGCCTCTTCTTCTATAGCTTTGCGCAGTGGCTCGCGATCCGGGGCTTTCATCAATTGCTTGCTGATCCGCACCGCCTCCGGTGGCAGATCCTCGAAACGCAACGCCATCTGCCGCGCCTTGGCCAACGCCGCTTCGCCACCGCCCAAGGCTTCGGTCGCAATACCCCATGCGGCCGCTTGCTCTCCACTGAAACCTTCACCAAGCAGCAACAATTGCGCCGCTTTGGCCTGCCCGAGCAATCGCGGCAGGAGCAGGCTGGAACCGAATTCCGGGCATAACCCGAGATTGACGAACGGCATGCGCAATTTTGCATCAGCACTGACATACACCAGATCGCAATGCAGCAGCATCGTCGTGCCAATGCCCACCGCGGCACCGGCCACGGCGGCGATCACCGGTTTGCGGCATTCGAGCAGGTTGAGCATGAATTGGAACACCGGGCTGTCGAGGCTGGTCGGCGGTTGCTGCAGAAAGTCGGCGATGTCGTTGCCGGCGGTGAAGCACTCGGCGGAACCGGTGATCAGCACGGCGTTGATTTCGGGATCGGTATCGGCCTGCTTCAGCGCTTCGGCCAAGTGGCTGTACATGGCGCGGGTCAGGGCGTTTTTCTTGTCGGGGCGGTTCAGACGCAGGGTCAGCAAGCCGCGTTCGCGCTCAAGTTGGATGGTATCGGTCATGAAGCTCTCGCGTCTTGAAAGTCAGCGCTCAACCGCGGGGCAGGAAAACGTCGGCCAGCAGTTGATTGCGCGGCAATCCCGCCAGGTACAGGCGTCGGGCAAAGGCGTCCACACTGTCGGGGGCCCCGCAGAGTAAGGCTTGGGTTTGCCGCGAAACAAGCCGCAATTGCGCCAAAGCCGCGGGCAACTCGGCCGGGGTCCACAGCTCGACGCTTAGATTCGGACGGCTGGCGGTCATGGCTTGCAGGGGTTTGGCCAGATAATGCTCATCGGCATCATGGGCCAGGTGAATGACGCGGATAGCGCCTTGGTGATCCTGGCGCAGGGCCTCACGCAAGATACCGAACAACGGTCCGAGCCCGGTACCGGCGGCCAGCAGCCACAACGGCCGGGTGTTCCAGTCCACGTCGTAATGCAATGCCCCACCGCGCAACTCGCCGAGACGGATCGGATCGCCGATCCTCAATTGACGGGCCGCATCGCTGAATTGCCCTGGTTGGCGACAGTCGAGGTGAAACTCCAGAAAGCGATCTTCTTCCGGCAGGCTGGCGAGGGAGTATGGCCGCGCGATGTTGCCCGCCCATAACACCAGATGCTGCCCGGCGCTGTAGCGCAAGGCACGCTCGGGGATCAGGCGCAAACGCAACACACTGGCGCTCAACCAATCGACAGCCGCCACTTCAGCCGGACGACCGTCCTGTTGCGGGTCGAAGGCGTGCACCTGCAAGTCCTCGACCACCTGACACTGGCACGCCAGGCGCCACCCTTGCTGACGCTGGTCGGCGCTCAGGGCATCAGGGCGACTGTCGCTCGGCAGCCCTTGTACGCACTGCACCAGGCACGCATGACAGCTACCGGCGCGGCAGCTGTAGGGCACTGACACACCGTTGCGATTCAAGGCATCGAGCAGATTGCTCCCGGCCTCGACAGACCATTGGCGCGCGCCGACCCGGAGCTCAGGCATCGACATTCTCCCACGCCGCCGCACAACGATTGCGGCCGTCGCGTTTGGCCCGATAGAGCGCCTGGTCGGCCCGCTGCAAGGCATCCTCGAGATCGTCACCCAATTCCAGCAAGGTCATGCCCGCAGATAAACTGAGAGGGCGGACGTTGAGACCGATCAGTTCGACATCGGTGAACGCAATGCGCAGCCGTTCGCAGCAAGAGGTCAGGCGTTCGGCGTTGCAGTCGGGTAGCAGCACCACGAACTCTTCACCGCCGTAACGGGCCAGCACATCGCCCTCGCGCAGGCAGGCAGCGGCGACGCCGGCAAAGGCTTGCAACACCTGATCGCCGGCGGCATGGCCGTGCACATCGTTGATCCGTTTGAAATGGTCGAGGTCAATCAGCGCCAGGCCGTGCATGACATCGGCGTCCATGGCCTTCAGTTCGCGAGACGCCAGGCGCAGGAAGTGTCGGCGATTGAACAGCCCGGTCAACTCGTCGGTGGCCGCCAGGTCTTCGAGCTGGCGCATCATGCCGCGCAGGGTGTCCTGATGCGCCTGCAAGGCGAATCGGCGCTGCCGCATGCGGTGACGCGAGGCCTGTACGTGACGGGCATAAAGTTCCAGCCAGACCAACACGATGAGTAGCACGCAGACCTGCAACGCCGCCAGCGCCGGGTCGAGCAACTGGAAGTTGTAGCCCTCCCACAGGGTGATCGCGCTGAAACTGAAGAACACCAGCAGCGCGCAGCGCAAAAAGGCCCGGCGTGACAAATGAAACAAGCCGAACAGCAGAATCAGCACGTAGAACACCAGAAACGCACCACGTGCCTCATCCAGATTGGCAATCAACCAGGTCTGCCAAGCCAGCCCCAACAACACCTGAACTTCGGTCAAGCTGGAGTCGGAGAAACGCACATTGCAATCGCTGTAAAACACCGCGAACAATGCCGCCTGGCTGATCACCACCAACGCACTGCCGACCGCCACGTTGGTCAACGGCTCATCGAAATGGCCGGTGAAAAACGCCAGCCACAGCAGCAGCAAAGCCAAGGCGTAGGTGCCGGCTGCGAGGGCAAAGCGTTTGAGCAAGAGGCGCTGGATGGCGTTATGGGTCAATCGTTGACTCACCGAAAGAAAAGAGGCTGAAAGAGTGTCCTACTCTACAGGCCGATTGCCACTTTAGTGGGGTGTCGGATAAATGACCATTCAATTTTCGGGGTGAACAACTGGCTTCACAGCCATGACCTCCCCTGTTGGCTGGCTTGCCAGCGAAGGCGGACTTCCAGTTGATATCGATGTCGACGGACCCACCGCTTTCGCTGGCAAGCCAG
>DQGF01000576.1:3343-6166 GCA_003525045.1 Pseudomonas sp.
CTGGCAAGCCAGCTCCTACAGGGTTTATGCCTGCCTATGCGACCAACGATTGACTGCTGGCGCGTGTACCCGGCACCAAGGCGGGGTATACTGCCGCGCCTTTTTAGCGTCGCGCCAGCATGCCCGGCGTGCCTTGTGACCCTGAGGGTCAGCTTCAAGCTCCAAGCTTCAAGCACCAAGTTCAGAGCAGTACGCGTACTGCTTCAGCTTGCCGCTTGCCGCTTGTGGCGTGAAGCTGCCCCATAGAATGTTCCCGTCTTTTAGAGGAGCGCGACTCATGACCGTGATCAAGCAAGACGACCTGATTCAGAGCGTTGCTGACGCCCTGCAGTTCATTTCCTATTACCACCCCGTGGATTTCATCCAGGCGATGCACGAGGCCTACCTGCGTGAAGAATCGCCGGCAGCTCGCGATTCGATGGCGCAAATCCTGATCAACTCGCGCATGTGTGCCACCGGCCACCGTCCGATCTGCCAGGACACCGGTATCGTTACCGTGTTCGTGCGTGTGGGCATGGACGTACGGTGGGATGGCGCCACCATGGGCCTGGACGACATGATCAACGAAGGCGTGCGCCGGGCTTATAACCTGCCGGAAAACGTCCTGCGTGCCTCGATCCTCGCCGACCCGGCGGGCGCTCGTAAAAACACCAAGGACAATACCCCTGCTGTCATCCACTACTCCATCGTTCCGGGTAACACCGTGGAAGTGGACGTGGCAGCCAAGGGCGGCGGTTCCGAGAACAAGTCGAAAATGGCCATGCTCAACCCGTCCGACTCGATCGTCGACTGGGTACTGAAGACCGTTCCGACCATGGGCGCCGGCTGGTGCCCACCGGGCATGCTCGGCATCGGCATCGGCGGCACCGCCGAGAAAGCCGCGGTGATGGCCAAGGAAGTGTTGATGGAATCCATCGACATTCACGAGCTGAAAAAGCGCGGCCCGTCCAACCGTATCGAAGAGATGCGCCTGGAGCTGTTCGAGAAGGTCAACCAACTGGGCATCGGCGCCCAGGGCCTGGGTGGCCTGACCACCGTGCTCGACGTGAAGATCATGGATTACCCGACCCACGCCGCTTCGTTACCGGTGTGCATGATCCCCAACTGCGCCGCCACCCGTCACGCACACTTCGTGCTCGACGGCTCCGGCCCGGCCTCGCTGGAAGCGCCACCGCTGGACGCCTATCCGGAAATCGTCTGGGAAGCTGGTCCGTCGGCGCGTCGCGTCAACCTCGACACCCTGACCCCGGAAGATGTGCAGAGCTGGAAGCCGGGCGAAACTATCCTGCTCAACGGCAAGATGCTCACCGGTCGCGACGCCGCGCACAAGCGCATGGTCGAGATGCTGAACAAGGGTGAAACCTTGCCGGTGGACCTCAAGGGTCGCTTCATCTACTACGTCGGTCCGGTCGATCCGGTACGCGACGAAGTGGTGGGCCCTGCCGGTCCGACAACCGCGACGCGGATGGACAAGTTCACCCGTCAGATCCTCGAACAAACCGGCCTGTTGGGCATGATCGGCAAATCCGAGCGCGGCCCGACCGCGATCGAAGCGATCAAGGACCACAAGGCTGTTTACCTGATGGCTGTGGGCGGCGCGGCTTACCTGGTGGCGCAAGCCATCAAGAAATCCCGCGTGGTGGCGTTCGCCGAACTGGGCATGGAAGCGATCTACGAGTTCGACGTCAAGGACATGCCGGTGACGGTTGCGGTCGACAGCAAGGGTGAGTCGGTACACATCACCGGTCCTGCCATCTGGCAGAAAAAGATCAGTGAAAGCCTGGCGGTAGAAGTGCAGTAAGCGCTTCGACGGACCAGGAAAAGGCGACAGGGGTGATCCTCCTGTCGCCTTTTTTGTGGCTCATGTTATGGTGCGCGCCCTCCGTATACATTGTGTAATGCCCGGCATGTCTGAGTCTTCTCGCACCCTGCGCCTGACGCTGTACACCTTTCTTATCCTGGCTGGCGCAGCCCTCGCAGCCACCCTGGCCATACGCCACGCCGAGCGTCAGGCCTTGGTGGAAGACGCTGCCCGCGCCAATCAGCAATTGGGGTTGTACGCCACGTCGCTGCACACTCTGATCGAGCGTTACCGCGCCCTGCCCGCCGTGCTGGCACTGGACCCGCAATTGCGTTCGGCACTCAAGGGCCCGCTGAGCCCCGAGCAACAGGACGCGCTGAACCGCAAGCTGGAAAAAATCAACGGCGCGGCCGAGTCCTCGACCCTGGAACTGCTCGATCACACCGGCCTTGCCATCGCCGCCAGCAACTGGCGCTTGCCCAGCAGTTACGTCGGCCACAACTACGGCTTTCGCCCCTATTTCAGCCAGACCCGCACCCAAGGCACCGGACGCTTTTATGCGGTGGGGGTGACCAGCGGGATTCCCGGTTACTTCCTGTCCAGTGCCGTCACCGATGACGATGGTCGGTTTCTCGGCGCGATGGTGGTGAAACTCGAGTTCCCGGAACTGGAGCGCGAATGGCGCCAGGGCAGCGACACGCTGTTGGTCAGCGATTCGCGCGGGATCATCTTCATCGCCAACCAACCGGGCTGGCGTTATCGCCTGTTGAAACCGCTCAACGACAGCGATCACGCCGAACTGAAAGCCACCCGCCAATACGACAAGCAGCCCCTGACGCTGCTTGACTATCAATCCCTGCAACGTTTCGACGACGACAGTGACCTGACGCGGGTCGATGGCCCCGACGGCAAGACCGATTACCTGTGGGAATCCCTGCCGCTGGCCGCCGAAGGCTGGACGCTGCACCTGTTGCGCCGCCCGCAAGTGGCTTTCGAAGACAGCCGCAACGCCGCGCTCGCTG
>DQGF01000576.1:6431-6703 GCA_003525045.1 Pseudomonas sp.
CTGCGCCGCCCGCAGGTGGCCTTTGAAGACGTACGCAACGCCGCGCTGGCCGCTGCCGGGTTGTGGCTGGCACTGGTGTTTCTGCTGTTGTTCCTCAACCAGCGCTGGCGCCTGGCGAAAATGCGTCAGCGCAGTCGCGAGGAACTCGAGCAACTGGTGGAAGAACGCACCCGCGACCTGCGCACGGCGCAGGACGGCCTGGTGCAATCGGCCAAGCTCGCCGCCCTCGGCCAGATGTCCGCCGCGTTGGCCCATGAAATCAACCAGCCGCT
>DQGF01000576.1:6999-7350 GCA_003525045.1 Pseudomonas sp.
GCCCATGAAATCAACCAGCCGCTGACCGCCCAGCGCATGCAGCTGGCTACGCTGAGGCTGTTGCTCGATCACGGTCGGGTCGACGACGCCTACAAGGCGCTCAAACCGGTGGATGACATGCTGACGCGCATGGCCGCCCTCACCGGTCATTTGAAAACCTTCGCCCGCAAAAGCCCCAGCGGCTTGCGTGAACGCCTGGACCTGGCGGCGGTGGTGGACCAATCCTTGCAGCTGCTCGATACGCGCCTGCGCGATGAACAGGTCAGCACCGTGCTGCACCTGACGCGCCCGGCCTGGGTGCGCGGCGATGCGATTCGCCTGGAACAGGTGCTGATCAATTTGCTGCGCAAC
>DQGF01000215.1:0-4596 GCA_003525045.1 Pseudomonas sp.
CTGGCCGGGCGGTACCTGGAACGTCGCGCCCGGGAACGTACCGCCGCCGCCACCGCGCAGCTGGTCAATCTATTGCCTGCCTCTTGCTTGCGCTTGAGCGCTGACGGCCAGAGCGAGCGGATCCTGCTCAGCGAACTGCGCGTGGGCGATCACGTGCTGGTCCATCCCGGCGCGATCCTCCCGGCTGACGGCAAGATCCTCGACGGCCAGTCGAGCATCGACGAATCCCTGCTCACCGGTGAATACCTGCCGCAGGCACGGAGGCCGGGCGATGCGGTCACCGCTGGCACCCTGAACGTCGAAGGTGCGTTGACCGTGCAAGTCCTGGCCCTCGGCCAGGACACCCGACTGTCCGCCATCGTCCGCCTGCTCGACCGCGCCCAGGCCGAAAAGCCGCGACTGGCGGAAATCGCCGACCGCGCCGCGCAGTGGTTCCTGCTGCTGTCGCTGGTTGCCGCCGCTGTCATCGGTCTCATCTGGTGGGAACTGGATTCGTCACGGGCGTTCTGGATCGTGCTGGCGATGCTGGTTGCGACTTGCCCGTGCGCCCTGTCCCTGGCCACACCGACCGCCCTGACCGCCGCCACCGGCACCCTGCACAAACTTGGACTGTTGTTGACCCGCGGTCATGTGCTGGAAGGCCTGAACCAGATCGACACGGTGATTTTCGACAAGACCGGCACCCTCACTGAGGGCCGCCTGGCGCTGCGTTCGATCCGCCCGCTCAGCGCGCTCGACAGCGATCAATGCCTGAGTCTCGCCGCCGCATTGGAAAACCGCTCCGAACACCCGATCGCCCGCGCGTTTGGTCGAGCGCCGCTGGCCGCCGAAGAAGTCCACAGCACGCCGGGCCTTGGTCTCGAAGGATTGGTCGGCGAACGACGTTTGCGCATCGGCCAACCCGGTTTTGTCTGCGCACTCAGTGACGCTGCCGTGCCCGTCATGCCGGATGAAGCCGGTCAATGGTTGCTGCTCGGCGACAATCGGGGGCCGCTGGCATGGTTCGTCCTCGATGACCGTCTGCGCAGCGACGCCCCCGCGCTGCTCGCCGCGTGCAAGGCCCGCGGCTGGCGTACGTTGCTGCTGTCCGGTGACAGCTCGCCGATGGTCGCCAGCGTCGCCTTTGAGCTAGGCATTGACGAGGCTCGAGGCGGCTTGCGTCCGGACGACAAGTTGCAGGTGCTGCAACAATTGCACAAGGAAGGCCGCAAGGTCTTGATGCTCGGTGACGGGGTCAACGATGTGCCGGTGCTGGCCGCCGCCGACATCAGCGTGGCGATGGGGTCGGCTACGGATCTGGCGAAAACCAGTGCCGATGCGGTCTTGCTGTCGAACCGGCTCGACGCGCTGGTACAAGCCTTCAGCCTGGCCCGGCGCACCCGACGGGTAATCATCGAGAACCTGCTGTGGGCCGGGCTGTACAATGGCCTCATGTTGCCCTTCGCCGCCCTCGGCTGGATCACCCCCGTATGGGCGGCGGTCGGCATGTCCATCAGTTCGTTGACCGTGGTGCTGAACGCCCTGCGCCTGACTCGCCTGCCGAGCGTGCCTGCCACCAGCGCCACGCCACAAACCCGCCCGCTGCCGGCCTGAGCCGCGCGGGCATGGAGTGACCCATGCCAGCTCTCTACGTGATGATCCCGGCCGCGCTGCTGATCGTGGCCATCGCGATCTACATCTTCTTCTGGGCGGTCGACAGCGGTCAGTACGACGACCTCGACGGCCCGGCCCACAGCATCCTGTTCGACGACCAGGACCCGAACCACCAGGCGGCGGTCGACGAGGCCAGCGGCCACCCGGCCAAACCGGACGACAAGGCACCTCCGCATGCTTGAGTTGGCGCCCCTGTTGGTCTCTGCGGTGATTCTCGGCCTGCTCGGTGGCGGTCATTGCCTGGGCATGTGCGGCGGCTTGATGGGCGCACTGACCCTGGCGATTCCCCAGGAGCAGCGCAGTCGACGCTTTCGACTGCTGCTGGCCTACAACCTGGGACGAATTCTCAGCTATGCCGCTGCGGGCCTGCTGATCGGACTGGCCGGCTGGGCAGTGGCCAATAGCCCGGCAGCGATGTTCATGCGCGTCATCGCCGGAGTGCTGCTGGTCGCCATGGGCCTGTACCTCGCCGGTTGGTGGAGCGGCCTGACTCGCATCGAAAGCCTCGGTCGCGGCCTGTGGCGGCATATCCAGCCGGTTGCCAACACGCTGCTGCCAGTGTCGAGCCTGCCCCGCGCGTTGCTGCTGGGGGCGCTCTGGGGCTGGCTGCCGTGCGGACTGGTCTACAGCACGCTGCTGTGGTCGGCGAGTCAGGGCAATGCGCTGGACAGTGCGTTACTGATGCTCGCCTTCGGGCTGGGCACCTGGCCGGTGCTGCTGGCCACAGGGCTGGCAGCCGAGCGGGTCACGGCGCTGTTACGCAAACGCAGCGTGCGCGTGGCCGGGGGTTTGTTAGTGATGCTGTTTGGCATCTGGACCCTGCCTGGGCCGCATCAGCATTGGTTGATGGGGCATTAGATTGGCGGTGCGGCCTTCGCGGGCAAGCCTCGCTCCTACAGGATTTACGCCGTTCGTGAGTAGTGCACAATCGCTGTAGGAGCGAGGCTTGCCCGCGAAGGCAATCGCCAAGACAACACAAAAGCTGAGGCTACGGCTCCATCCCCAACTCATGCTTGACCAACCCCACCAGCTTGCCGGTATCGATCGGTTTGAGCAGGAAATCAACCACGCTCAGGTGCATGGCGGCAATCGCATCTTTCACGTCGGCATCGCCGGAAACGATGATAAACGGCATGGCCGCCCGTACCGACTCACGCACCCGGCGGATCAAGTCGAGGCCATCGACATGCCCCATTCGCAGATCGGTGATGACCAGGCCAATCGACGGCTTTTCACTCAACATCTTGAGTGCGGTTTCGCCACTGGCTGCGGTCATGCACCGAATGCCATCCAGGCCCAGAATCTCTGACAACAGCTCACGCGAGTCTTTATCGTCGTCGACGATCAGCACCCGCTGCGGCGGCAAGTCAGGCTCGAGCATGACGGCACTCAGCGCTTCGCGCTCGGCGTCACTCAAAATATCGTGGTCGGACATGGCTTACTCTACATTTCAAATTCAATCGCCTGACTCATTTGTCAGACATCGCCAGCAAGTCCTTCAATGTGCACTTCGTCGGAATCTATTCCTATAGCCAATGTAGGAGGCTTTTCCGATAGTTGCGTAGGACATTTCCTAACTTTCGACAGCTGCACTGCCTACCTAGACTTACGTCCAATGGGCACCCTGCGCGCAGGGGCCGACCATGGCTGAGTCATCCGACAACAACAATTCAAAAAAAGACTGCGGTAATGGTTATGAGTAAAGCGGACGCCTTCACACAGGCAGGGAAAACCGCGGTGTTGCAGAACATCCAGGGCACTTTGCAATTCCTTCAGCGCTTCCCGCCCTTCAGTCAAATGGAACACGCCCACCTGGCGTACCTGGTCGAACAATGTCAGCTGCGTTTTTATGCGCCCGGTGAGTGCATCATCAAGCCCGCCGATGGCCCGGTTGAGCATTTCTACATCGTCAAACAAGGCCGGGTCGTGGGTGAACGCCCCCACACGGCGAAGGGCGGGACTGAAACCACCTTTGAAATCACCACTGGCGAGTGTTTCCCCCTCGCCGCGCTGTTGGGAGAACGTGCGACCCGCACCGAGCACCTGGCTGCCGAAGACACCTTTTGCCTGCAGTTGAACAAGCTGGCGTTCATCAAACTGTTCGCGCTTTCCAATGCATTTCGCGACTTTGCCCTACGCGGCGTCAGCAGCCTGCTGGACCAGGTCAACCAGCAAGTCCAGCAAAAAGCCGTGGAAACCCTCGGCACCCAGTACTCATTGAATACCCGGCTGGGTGAACTGGCCATGCGCCACCCAGTGACCTGCAGCCCCGCGACGCCGCTGCGGGTCGCCGTGACCCTGATGCACGAGCAACAAGTCGGCAGCATCGTCATCGTCGACGAGCAGAAAGCCCCACTGGGCATTTTCACCCTGCGCGACCTGCGCCATGTAGTCGCCGACGGCACCGACGACTTCAACGAAGCGATCGAGCGCCACATGACCCAGGCGCCGTTTTACCTGTCGCCGGACCACAGCGCGTTCGATGCGGCGATCGCCATGACCGAACGGCACATCGCCCACGTCTGCCTGGTCAAGGACCATCGCCTGTGCGGCGTAGTGTCCGAGCGGGATCTGTTTTCCCTGCAGCGGGTCGATCTGGTGCATCTGGCGCGGACCATCCGCAGCGCCCAGCGTGTGGAAAACCTGGTGGCGATGCGCGGCGAGATTGGCCAACTGGTGGAGCGCATGCTGGCCCACGGTGCATCTTCGACCCAGATTACCCACATCATCACCCTGCTCAATGACCACACCGTCTGCCGTGTGATCGAACTGACTCTCGCCGAGAAAGGCGACCCTGGCATTCCGTTCAGCTGGCTGTGTTTCGGCAGCGAAGGCCGCCGCGAGCAGACACTACACACCGATCAGGACAATGGCATTCTGTTCGAAGCCCGGGACGCGGCCCATGCTGCCGAGATCCGCGGCAGGCTGTTGCCCATCGCCCAG
>DQGF01000215.1:4898-6403 GCA_003525045.1 Pseudomonas sp.
GCCGTTGGCGCAGCAGATCAACCAGAGCCTGGCGCTCTGCGGCTTTACCCTGTGCAAGGGCAACATCATGGCCGGCAATCCCGAGTTGTGTCTGTCCCGGGTCGAGTGGGCGCGGCGTTTTGCAGCGTTCATCCGCGAAGCAACGCCGGAGAATCTGCTGGGTTCGAGCATTTACTTTGACTTGCGAGTGGTCTGGGGTGATGAGCAAGGCTGCGAGCTGCTGCGCCAGGGGATTCTCGATCAGGTCAATGACAACCGGTTGTTCCAGCGCATGCTGGCCGAGAACGCCCTGCGTAATCGCCCGCCTGTAGGACGTTTCCGTGAGTTCGTGCTGGCCCGCAAGAATGGCGAGAAAGCCACCCTGGACCTGAAAATCCAGGGCCTGACCCCATTTGTCGACGGCGCCCGCTTGCTGGCGTTGGCCCACGGAATCGAAGCGAACAATACCCTGGAGCGCTTTCGTCAACTGGTGGACAAAGAGGTCATCGAACGGCTGGACGGTGCGGCGTACGAAGAGGCGTATCACTTCATTCAGCAAACCCGCATGCAGCAACACCAGCTACAGACCCGGGAGAATTTGCCCTACTCCAACCGGGTCGATCCGGACAGTCTCAATCATCTGGATCGACGGATCCTGCGTGAATCCCTGCGTCAGGCTCAACGCCTGCAAAGCAGCCTGACCCTGCGGTATCAGCTATGAGCCTGTTTTCATGGCTGCGCCCGGCAGGGCCGATGCTTTGCGGTGAACTGCAATTACGTTTACAACAGTTGCCGGCGGGTGCCGAGCTGGGCGAGTGCAGCCTGCGTGAGCAACGCTGGGTCGTGCTCGACCTGGAAACCACCGGACTGAATTTGAACAAGGATCGGGTGCTGTCCATCGGCGCGGTGGTGATCGAGGACGGGGCAATCGACTTCAGCCAGCAATTCGAACGCACCTTGCAATGCAGCGAGCTCAAACTCGGTCCCAGCGTGCTGATTCACGGTCTGGGCCCGAGCGCGATTGCCGCCGGCAGCGACCCGGCGCTGGCCTTGCTCGAATTCATGGAATTCGTGGGTAACAGTCCGGTACTGGCTTTTCATGCACCATTCGACCAGCACATGCTCGGCCGCGCGCTGAAAGATCATCTGGGCTACAAGCTGCAGCATCCGTTTCTGGATGTGGCGGATATCGCACCGCTGATTTGCCCTCAAGCGCACATACGCGAGGCCGGGCTGGATGAGTGGATTGACTGGTTCAAGCTGGAGGTGTTCGAGCGTCACAACGCCAGTGCCGATGCATTGGCCACGGCAGAACTCGCGCTGATCCTGTTCAGCCGGGCCCGGCAACAGCAGATTCATAGCCCGTTGAATCTGCAGGAGCGGTTGAGGCAGTGGAAGCGGCGGCAGCGCGCGCCGTCCTTTTAATTATTCGGCGCCTGTTCCGGCGCCTTCGCGGGCAAGCCTCGCTCCTACAGGATTGTGCGTTATTTGCGAACAACGCAAGTCCTGTAGGAGCGAGGCTTGCC
>DQGF01000257.1 GCA_003525045.1 Pseudomonas sp.
GCAGGATCCGCGCCTTGGCGCAGAGGCTGTCGATCAGGGCAACTTTGTCCGCCATGGAAACGGTCGGGGATGTGTTTTTCATAGCGGCTGATCCTTGGCTCATGGGCACCAGTAAATCTCTAACGTAGGTTGCAGAAACGCGCGAATCGGCATGGCGGCGACATCGTCACCGGCCAATGCGGCACTCAGGGTGGTCAGCTTGGACTGACCGGAAATCGATAGAACGGTGTTCTTCGCCGACGCCAGCAGCGCGCGACTCATGGTCAGGCGCTGGTGCGGCACGGTCGGCGCCAGCATCGGCCAGCAGCGACGGCTGCCGTCGACTTTCAAGGCGTCGGCCAGGTTCGGGCTGTTCGGGAACAGCGAGGCGGTGTGACCGTCGTCGCCCATGCCCAGGATCAGCACGTCGATCGGCGGCAATTCGCCCAGCAAGCGATCAGCCTGCTCGGCCGCCTGCTCAAGATTGGCGGTGGCGCTGTAAAGACTCAAAAACTGAGCCTTGGCCGCCGGGCCTTTCAACAGGTAACGCTTGAGCAGGCCGGCATTGCTGTCGGCGTGTTCCACCGGCACCCAGCGCTCGTCCGCCAGAGTAACGACGACCTTGGACCAGTCCAGCGTCTGCTTGGCCAAATGCTGGAAAAACGCTACCGGGCTACGACCGCCGGACACCACCAACGTGGCGGTGCCTCGCGCATCGATCGCGTCGCTCAGCCGCTTGGCCACATTCAGCGCCAGGCCTTCGGCGAGCAGCACCGGGCTTTTGAACTCATGGGCGCTGACGCCCTGAGGCAGTTTCAATTCAGATATCGCCATACCACGACCTCCCATCCCGCGTGATCAGTGCAATGGAGCTCATCGGACCCCAGGACCCGGCCGCGTACGGCTTGGGCGCATCACCGGATTTTTTCCACCCGGCGATCAACTGGTCACACCACTTCCACGCGGCTTCGATTTCATCTTTACGGACAAACAGGTTCTGATTGCCGCGCATCACTTCCAGCAACAACCGCTCGTAGGCATCGGGAATCCGTGCGCTGCGATAAGTGTCGGAAAAATTCAGCTGCAATGGACCGCTGCGCAGCTGCATGCCCTTGTCCAGGCCTTGCTCTTTGGTCATCACCCGCAAGGAAATGCCTTCGTCCGGTTGCAGGCGGATGATCAACTTGTTGCTGATCTGCAGGCGCTGCTCGGGAGCGAAGATGTAGTGCGACGGTTCCTTGAAGTGGATGACGATCTGCGACAGTTTCTGCGGCATGCGCTTGCCGGTACGCAGGTAAAACGGCACCCCGGCCCAGCGCCAGTTGCGGATATCGGCACGCAGGGCGACGAAGGTTTCGGTGTCGCTCTGGGTGTTGGAGTTGGGCTCCTCCAGGTAACCGGGCACCGATTTGCCTTCGCTGTGACCGGCAATGTACTGGCCACGCACCACCTGAGTCGTCAGGCCTTCCGGGCTGATCGGCGCCAGGGCCTTGAGCACTTTGACTTTCTCGTCACGGATGCTGTCGGCGGACAGGTCGGCCGGCGGGTCCATGGCGATCAGGCAGAGCAGTTGCAGCAGGTGATTCTGGATCATGTCCCGCAGCTGGCCGGCCTTGTCGAAGTAGCCCCAGCGGCCTTCGATCCCGACCTTCTCGGCCACGGTAATTTCCACGTGGGAGATGTAATTCTGGTTCCACTGGGTTTCGAACAGGCTGTTGGCGAAACGCAGGGCGATCAGGTTCTGGACGGTTTCCTTGCCCAGGTAGTGGTCGATGCGATAGGTGCGGTTCTCCGGGAAGAACTGCGCTACGGCGTCGTTGACCTTGCGTGAGGATTCCAGGTCCGAACCGATGGGTTTTTCCAGCACCACGCGGGTGTTTTCGGTGAGGCCGACCTTC
This sequence comes from Pseudomonas sp., assembly GCA_003525045.1. Classification (GTDB taxonomy): domain Bacteria; phylum Pseudomonadota; class Gammaproteobacteria; order Pseudomonadales; family Pseudomonadaceae; genus Aquipseudomonas. Next base: position 1,878 of record DQGF01000257.1, read on the forward strand.
GACAGGTTTTCGCAGATCGCGCCGTAAACCGCTGCCGGGGTCGCGAAGTAGGCAATCACTCGCTGAGCAGTACCGGCCACTTCGGCCAGGGCGACGTAGTCGTCAGCCTTGAGGAAATCGACGTGCAGGTAACTCAGGCGGGCGAGGAAGCGTTCAACCACTGCTTCGTCCAGTTCTTTGTCACTGACGTATCGGCGCAGTTCGGCAGCGATGAACGCCAGATGCTGCTGCTCGCTGCCAGGTTCACGGGCCAGCGCAATGATGCGCGTATCCTCATGAAGCAAGCCCGCGCCATCCAGTTGATAGAGGGCAGGAAACAGCTTGCGCAGGGCCAGATCGCCAAGGGCGCCGAACAAGGCAAAGGTGCACGGTTCAACCGTAATCGAAGGCATGATGTTTGTTCTTTTATCAAGTTAAGCTACAAATACCTTTTTTCAAGGCATCACTCAAGGGAAAATGTAGTAATAACCACAACATTTTAGCAAAATAGAGATTCTGAGTGGTGGTCGGTCGGAGCCATCAGTAGGATAGGCCACCGTGACGGGCCCGATCAAAGTCCCAATTTGCATAGCCGGGGCCCTTATTTGCATTGCTCTCTTGTTTGCTGAGCTAAGGAACCAATATGGACCGCGTGCGAAATTTACTGGAACAGATCCAGAGTCGCCTTGAAGACCTGAACAAGGCGGAACGCAAAGTCGCCGAAGTGATCCTGCTCAACCCACAGCAGGCCACCCGGTTCAGCATCGCCGCCCTCGCCCAGGCCTCAAAAGTCAGCGAGCCGACGGTCAACCGTTTCTGCCGTTCGTTCGGCGTCAGCGGTTATCCGGAACTCAAGCTGCAATTGGCCCAGAGCCTGGCCAGCGGCGCGGCGTACGTCAGCCGTGCGGTCGAGGCCGATGACAATCCCGAAGCCTATACCAAGAAGATTTTCGGCAGCGCCATCGCCTCTTTGGACAGTGCCTTGCAGGCGCTCGATCCAAACCTGATCAGCCGCGCTGTCGACTTGCTGATCCAGGCCCGGCAAATCCACTTCTTCGGCCTCGGCGCTTCAGCCCCGGTGGCGCTGGATGCGCAGCACAAGTTCTTCCGCTTCAACCTGGCCGTCACCGCCCATGCGGACGTGCTGATGCAGCGCATGATTGCTTCGGTAGCCCACACCGGCGAGTTGTTCGTGATCATTTCCTACACCGGCCGCACCCGTGAACTGGTGGAAGTGGCGCGCCTTGCCCGGGAAAACGGCGCTTCGGTGCTCGGTCTGACAGCCGAGGGTTCGCCATTGGCCAAGGCCAGCACCCTGAGCCTGAACATTCCGTTGCCGGAAGACACCGACATCTATATGCCGATGACGTCGCGGATCATCCAGCTGACCGTGCTGGACGTGCTCGCCACCGGCATGACCTTGCGTCGGGGCGTGGATTTCCAGCCGCATTTGCGCAAGATCAAGGAAAGCCTGAATGCCAGTCGGTATCCGATTGGGGATGAGTTTAACTAATCGGGCTTTGAGTCCTTTGTTGTCTGTTATATCGCCTTCGCGAGCAAGCCCGCTCCCACATTGGATTTGTGTACGGCACAGATTAAATGTGGGAGCAACTGTCTTGA
>DQGF01000087.1:0-1627 GCA_003525045.1 Pseudomonas sp.
ACAACCGTTTTGAACAGGTGGACAACCACAGCGCCAGCCTGATCAAGGGCGACGAGTTGCACACCACCCAAGGTGGGCGCAACACCGTGATCGGCGGCAACGAGTTGATCACCATCAGCGGCAACAGCAGCACGACGGCAGGCGGCACGCTGGTGATCCAGGCCGGTTCGCAGGCCCACGTCACCGCTGCCAACGTGGTGATTGATGCGGGGGTGAGCCTGACGCTCAAGGCTGGCGGTCACCACATCGTGATCAACGCCGGCGGGATTTTCAGCAGCGTCGCTGTTGTCCAGGGGGGTGCGCCCATGACGGGTCTCCCGCCACTCCTGGCGTTGTCGGCTGAAGAGGCCGCGTCAGTCGCTCTTCAAGTGCCCTTGTTACCTCAAACGCAGCGTTTGGCCTTGATGGCCAAAAAGCCGATCTGTGCGGTCTGCGAAGCCGCTCAACAACAGCGTGGTCAAGCCAATGTTTGAGTTACCGCCTCTGCCGGACGATTTGCCTTGGGCGATGCCTGCCTACTTGCTCCTTGATGGTGTCAGCGCGTCAAACCTGGCGCAGCGTCTGCTCCGCTGGGATAACCCGGCGTATTGCCTGTACCGAGGCTCGCGGTGGCAGGAATTGTCGGACATTTCGCCCTATTTGATCTCGCTCAAAGGTGCGCACGATCCACTGCTGGCGTATTACCAGGAAAACGCTGCACTTGAATGGGGCTATCTGCTGTTCAGTGAGGTTGACGCGCTAATGCTCTGTCAGCATTGGCGTCGGCTGCTGACCGTCGAACACCCGAGTGGTATTGAACTCATGCCGCGTATAGCCGACCCAGCGGTCATCCATCAATTGCTTGGTCTTGCACAGCAAGCACAGACCGCACGCTGGTTTGGCCCCGTTGAGCACGTGTGTTTGCCCGATAGCCTTGAAGCGACCTGGCACCTGCATGCACGTCCCGATCACGCTACGCCAGACACCCCCGACACCTATCGGCTGACAGATCAGGAACTCACGGCGCTGGGGGACGTTGAATTTCGTTGTTCGGTGTTTGGCTTGAGTGATCACTTGCACACGTATTTCCCCGCATTTATGGCGTCCTATTCAGCGCAAGAGCGCCTGCGCTATGCCCAGCAGTTGGTGCATGAAGCTGACAAGCAGGGTTTTTCCTCAGAGCAGGAAATCACTCTCTACGCCAATGTGCGGGGCCATTTGGCCGGACAACCGTTGAGCGATCACCCCGACATTGTCGAGCTGCTGACGGTATCAACCCCGCAATCCCCTTTGAAGCGTTTGCAGCGCGCTGCCGATCTGGCCGAAAGCCGTGCCGCAGACCCACAAGGAAATCGACTGTGACCGCCCTACAACCACCCAAAATCAGTGCTAACACCGCCGCCATGGCCAAGAGTGCCAAAGACGTCCGCTCACCCATCGGGCTGTGCCCGTTGATGGGCCAAAAAGTGCAGCTACTTGCGCTGCGCTATGGCCTGGTCGAACACCTCGATCCCTCGCCCGAGCTGTCCATGCCGCTCAAGTTGAACAGCCAGCCCCTGGGCATACGCCTGCTGCGTGACGGCTACCTGTACCTGATCGATAACGGCACCGGCTATCTACACGAATACCGCATTGAACAAGGCCAGAT
>DQGF01000087.1:1935-3268 GCA_003525045.1 Pseudomonas sp.
ATTGAACAAGGACAGATCAGCAAATTGCTATGGAGCAGCCAAGAGGTCGCCAGCGACTCGCGCACCGCATCGGTGGGTGATCCGCATTTGGTCTTTGTGCGGCATCACACCTTGTACGCCAGCTATTCGGAAATTCAGTGGACGGCTTACAAGTGTTCGCAAGTGCTCAAGGACAACACCGAGCGTGAACGCTTGATGCAACGCATCGAGCCGGCAGGTGCTTGCCCGGTCAAGGGCGGCACCGATTTGCTGAGCAAACAGCAGGCTGAAAAGTGGCTGGCGGAAGTGGCAGAGAACACCCCGAAAACCGATGCGAAGGGCGTTACGCTCCAAGCCCCGGTCAAGGCATTGCCCGAAGGCGCCAACCCGCAGGAGCGTCAGCCCTACGGCTGGGAAGATAAGCCGCTGTTTCAAGAGACGGCGATTGAGGCGCTGACCAGCCAGGTGCTCGGTCCTTACCAGAATGATTATTTGTTTTTGGTGTTGCGCGATGACATTGGTGTCATGCGCGATCTGGCCAGCGCACAACTGAAAGTGGCTGACTGGATTGAGCAATGGAGTGCCGACGATGCGGGTCAGCGGCAGTACCTCACGGGCGCTTACATCCAGTCCTTGTACGAGGTGAATCCGACACGTCTGGAGGCGTTGAGCGCAACGGATCCTGAGGTTGAAGCCCTGAAGGAGGACACCACGTCCGAGCAGCAGGCCGCCATTTATGAGCACCTGCAAGCCAGGCGTGAGTCGGGCGGGCCGAGTCGCTATGACGACGTTGCGTTTTGGCGAAACTCCCCTAATCCGGGCGTCCAGGCCTGGTTCAGGATGTACGACGCCTTGGGTGACGTTAAATGGCAAAAACACGCTAAAGCCATTGACCAGCTTGAGCGGCAATCGAAGGACGCCCTGTACGGCGACAAGATCGGCCAGCGTGGCATCGATGATTTGGTCAACCGGGCCGACATGGAGGCCTTTGTCAGCCAGCAGCAACAGCTGCTGAACCATTGGCACCAGCGGCTTGCGGCCATTCGCGAAGATCGTTTGCACATGATTACCGGTGGCTACTTTCACCGTGCCGCCTGGTATTACGACTTCGAGCAAAACGCGCAAATCCAGCAACGCCTGGAAGCCGAGTTCGTCTGCGTGGCGGCCCTGTGCGGCAATCGCGCCGCGACTGAAAAACTCGCCGCCTTCCTCGAGCAAAACCCGCTCACCGTCGTACCGGGGCTGGAAACCCTGACCCTCGCCGATCAACTGGATGTGAGCAAGAAGCTCCTGGATCTGAGCAACTTCTCGATCCAGGTCGCCACGGCCCAGGACAGCCTGGCCAGCGTCAATG
>DQGF01000087.1:3632-4848 GCA_003525045.1 Pseudomonas sp.
GGATCTGAATACGCGGTTCAGGGGGCTGCAGAATTTGTTGGACGGGGCGTATAACCCGGCCAGGCAACTAAAGAATGCGGATAAGCTCGATTTAGCACTTCGCGATTTTCATCAAGGAAATCATGTAGACCCCAACAGCTTCCTCCGTGACCTCGGCAAGCCGGCACGCCTGCAACTGTTACGCGAGTTTTCCCGCAGCGGCTTGACCCTGCGGGCGGCGTCGGCTTACGAAATCCAGGCGTTCAACCAGACCCGCGATGCCGCCCTCGACCTGCGCCGCCAGCTCAAGGACACCTACAAACTGCGCCATCGTGAGTTGTCGCGGCAACTCTACGGCTTGACCGCGCCGGGCAGCGAGCAGGTTTACAACCAGCGCATCAATCAGCTCAAGGCCAGGCTCGCGCCGTTGGAAGACAACCTCAGCCGGGCCTTGACCGTCGGCAGTGGCAGCGGCAGTCCGGGGCAAATCGGCACGGTGGTCGATGGCATGGCGCCGCCACTGCGTGATGAAATGCACCGTACGGTGCGGGACTTCCGCGCGACGGGGACGTTTGGCAAACCGCTGAGTAGCGCCCTGAAATCCGGAGGGGACGGGATTGCGCTGTTGCTGTTTGTGTATCAGGGGCAGAAGTTTGTTGAGGCACTGGGTACTTTTCTACAAAAGGATGATCGTTCGTTATCTGATTGGGCGACTTTCGCTGAATCTGTAGTCGGTATGTCGGCTGCTGGTTTTGCGGCGGTACAAGGCCTGTCGGTGACGATTTTTCAAGCGCATATCGAACAAATGGACAGTGCCGCGGGCAAGCTCAATACCATGAGCCGTTTGGGACGCTGGACCGGCATTGCAGGGGATGCGGCCTTTGTATTCGGTGCTCTGGCCGCCGCAATCGATTCAGGTAAACATTCCCAGCAATGGGGTAAAGCGCTGGTCGAAGGCAATTACAAGGGATTGGCAGCCGCGACACTGCAAATCAGCGGTGATGCTATCCTGCTGGGCACCAATACCTGGGGCGCCAAACACACGACGTCGATCATCAGCCAGATCCTCAANNACGACTTCTTTGTCAGACTGGGGGGCTCTCTTTGAATCATTCGTTGTGATGTCGGCTGCCGGCTTTGCCGCCGTACAAGGTCTGTCGGTGACGATCTTGCAGGCACATATCGAGCAAATGGACAGTGCCGCCGGCAAGCTCAATACCATGAGTCGATTGGGACG
>DQGF01000502.1:0-723 GCA_003525045.1 Pseudomonas sp.
TACAACGCCGGAGCCCGGGTGGTGCGCATCGCCACCCATTGCACCGAAGCGGACGTGTCGAAACAGCACATCGAATACGCCCGCGAGTTGGGCATGGACACCGTCGGCTTCCTGATGATGAGCCACATGATCCCGGCCGAGCAGTTGGCGGCGCAGGCCAAGCTGATGGAAAGCTACGGCGCGACCTGCGTGTACATGGCCGACTCCGGTGGCGCGATGAACATGCAGGACATCCGCGACCGCTTCCGCGCGTTTAAAGCCGTACTTAAACCGGAAACCGAAACCGGCATGCATGCTCACCATAACCTGAGCCTGGGGGTGGCCAACTCGATCACCGCCGTCGAGGAAGGCTGCGATCGCATCGATGCCAGCCTCGCCGGCATGGGCGCCGGGGCCGGAAACGCGCCGCTGGAAGTGTTTATCGCCGCGGCCGAACGCCTGGGCTGGAACCACGGCACCGACCTGTACACGCTGATGGATGCGGCCGATGACATCGTGCGTCCGCTGCAGGATCGGCCGGTGCGAGTCGATCGCGAAACATTGGCGCTGGGTTACGCCGGCGTCTATTCGAGCTTCCTGCGCCACGCCGAAATCGCCGCTGCCAAGTACGGCCTGAAGACCCTCGACATCCTCGTCGAACTGGGCAAACGCCGGATGGTCGGTGGCCAGGAAGACATGATCGTCGACGTCGCGCTGGACCTGCTCAAAAAACGTTAACACCGC
>DQGF01000502.1:969-1850 GCA_003525045.1 Pseudomonas sp.
GGCAAACGCCGGATGGTCGGTGGTCAGGAAGACATGATTGTCGACGTCGCCCTTGATCTTTTGGCCGCCCGTAAGGAGCAACGCTCATGAACCGTACCCTGACCCGCGAACAGGTACTGGCCCTCGCCGAACACGTGGAAAACGCCGAACTGAATGTGCATGACATCGGCAAGGTGACTAACGATTATCCAGAAATGACCTTTGCAGACGCCTACGACGTGCAATGGGAAATCCGCCGGCGCAAGGAAGCCCGTGGCAACAAGATCGTCGGGATGAAGATGGGCCTGACCTCCTGGGCGAAGATGGCGCAGATGGGCGTGGAGACGCCGATCTATGGCTTTCTCGCCGACTACTTCAGCGTCGCCGACGGCGGCGTAGTGGACTGCTCGAAACTGATCCACCCGAAGATCGAAGCGGAGATCAGCTTCGTCACGAAGGCACCTCTGTACGGCCCTGGTTGCCACATCGGCCAGGTACTGGCAGCCACCGACTTTGTTATCCCAACTGTGGAAGTGATCGACTCGCGCTACGAGAACTTCAAGTTCGACCTGATCAGCGTGGTCGCCGACAACGCCTCATCGACCCGCTTTATCACCGGCGGGCAAATGGCCAATGTGGCCGACCTCGACCTGCGCACCATCGGTGTGGTGATGGAGAAAAACGGTGAAGTGGTGGAGCTCGGTGCTGGCGCTGCGGTGCTCGGTCACCCGGCGTCCAGCGTGGCGATGTTGGCCAATCTGTTGGCCGAGCGCGGCGAACACATCCCGGCAGGTAGTTTCATCATGACCGGCGGCATCACCGCGGCGGTGCCAGTGGCACCGGGCGACAACATCACCGTACGTTACCAGGGCCTCGGCTCGGTCTCGGCACGCTTTATCTAA
>DQGF01000502.1:2148-3832 GCA_003525045.1 Pseudomonas sp.
GGCACGCTTTATCTAACCCCTTTTGCTGCCGGCTTGCGAGCCGGCCGCTAAACGCAAGGAAAGGCACCATGCCAATTGCCCAGTTGTATATCCTCGAAGGTCGTACCGATGAGCAGAAAGAAACCCTGATCCGTGAAGTCAGCGAGGCCATGTCGCGCGCACTGGACGCGCCTATCGAGCGGGTCCGCGTGATCATCACCGAAATGCCGAAAAACCACTTTGGGATCGGTGGTGAATCGGCTAGCAAGCTCAGACGCTAGAGTTGTTGATAAAAGGGTACACCTGCTGAGAAAGGTCTGGCTTAGTCTGTTGTCAGGTTGTTTTGACTTGCGCAGTTATTAAGTAGCAGGTGAAAAGACTAACGATATACCTGATTTTTAAAAGTTATTACTTAGTACATTCGTGAATATATTGCGATTGCCCTTTTGCGCGCTCAGCGCGAACCGAGCCAACTGACGCACTGGCGCTAATGGTTGTTATTCCCGCGTGCTCGAATACTAACTAAGCACAATTATGATAGGGCGGAAGTAAAAATGAAAAACAATAACAAAAATATTTTTCCGGCAAAAAAAGCACCTGCTTTCAATGTTCTTGGTTTATTGTTTTTTGCTTGTCTTGGCCTGCTGTCAGTAGGGTTTTCAAACAGCGTTCAGGCAACTGAAGGTGGCGGGTCCAGCTATCCAATGGGTGCTGAAAACTACATGAGCGGAGCCATGCCTCCGCCAGGGTTTTACGGTATGGTTTTTTCGAACCATTACGATGCGGATTCACTGCGAAGCAACAGCGGAGAAAAACTGCCGGTGGATTTTCGAGTCGAAGCCAGTTCGATTAACCCGCGCTTTATCTGGGTCACCGATCAGCAGATTTTAGGCGGCGCCTTAGGGTTTCACACCATTATGCCTTTAGTTGACCTGAAGGTTGACCTCAACAGCCAGTCACAAAGAAAGCGGGGATTAGGCGATATGATCTTCGGGCCGGCGCTGGGCTATCACCTGAGCGAGAAGTTTCACGCTATCGTCGCACTCGATATCTTCACGCCGACCGGTGAATATGATCGTAACGATCTGGCCAATATCGGTCGCAATTATTGGGGTATACAACCTATTTTGGCACTTTCGTATATCGATCCGGCAGGTTTGAATGCTGATGCGAAAATCATGTACGACTTCAACCTGAAAAATAAGGCTACCGATTACACGTCAGGGCAGGAGTTTCACGTGGACTATGCACTGGGGTGGGGGCTTGGCAATGGGTGGGTAGTGGGAGTCGGTGGGTATATCTATCAGCAGACTACGGATGATCGGCAGGATGGCGAACGGATCGAAAACAACAAAGGACATGCGTTTGCTGTGGGTCCATCTATCAAATATACCAGCAGTAAAGGTTGGTTTTTGACTGCGAAATGGCAACAGGAGTCAGAAGTGCGAAACAGAGCCGAAGGCAACGCGTATTGGTTGAAATTGGCGATACCTTTTTAGATGAACATGTCACGTTCGGAGCCTCGTTCTTCTTAAATACGCAGCAGTCGGTAGGATCTCGAGGTACCGACCGACTGCTGCTCAATGGCTAAGTAACCGGTTTTATTGTTTTTGCGGATCGAATTGCTTGTCCTTGATAAACAGCGCCGGAATCACGCCACAGATGAAATAAGCCGCGCCCATGACCAGGAAACCCACACCGATCG
>DQGF01000502.1:4143-4401 GCA_003525045.1 Pseudomonas sp.
CCACACCGATCGAGCCATGAGAGGCGAGGAAGCCGATAGCGGCCGGGGCAATCGCTGCGCCCAGACGCCCGATATTGTAGGCGCCGCCTACGGCGGACCCGCGAAATTTGGCTTCAAAGCTTTCGGTCATATACGTGGCGTTCACACCGTAAGGAATACCGTACAAAAAGCCGAACACCACCAGCATCCACAGTATGTTTTCCTGGCTTTGGAACAGCACGATCACCGGCAGGAATAACGCGGTCCCCAAGGCGCCAA
>DQGF01000502.1:4686-11374 GCA_003525045.1 Pseudomonas sp.
GCCAGCGACCCGAATGCGCCGGCGCCAAAGGCGAACACGGCACGACGCCCGAAACGGTCAGCCGGCGCTGGTGAAGCTCCTCAACAACACTCTGGCGACGTACAACCTGGCCGCTACTGCACGGATGCTCAGTTTAGCTGCGCAGCTCGGCGTGCCTGCCAAGAGCCTTTTCGAGGTGATCGGCGTGTCGACAGGACAGAGTTGGATGAGTGACAACTTGATAGACGTCCAGTACGACCTGTTGCTCAAGGACGTAGGACTGCTCCAAGGCGAAATTGGTTTGGTGCCTGCCATCAATCTTAACGATGAGGTTGAACAGGCGATCCTTCACGCGCGTGCACTGTTGGGTCCTGACTCCTAGTGTCATCGGTGAGTGAAGTGAAGCCATGAAAAGAGGCGAAACTCGCAACAGGTTCGCGTGGCGTCTGCAGGCTGTTTTCTGGCGCCTCACGATCTTCATGGCCAAGAGCAATGCCACAAACCAGGATGTCGTTATCCGCAAGAGGTAAGTGTTGGCGGATTACCTGGTGGTACCAAGCGAATGCGGCTTGGGCGCAGGTATGTAAACGACTTGCGTGAGCGGATGGCTGCGTCAATATGCATGATCAGGGATCTCCATAGGCTGTCATTGGCCGCAATCATGGCCAGGATTACTTACCAGAACTTGAAGGTGTAGCCGACGATGATGCGGTTTTCGTCGATATTCGTGGTACGGCTGCCGCGATAGGCAACGTTGCGCAACCGCAGGTTGACGTTTTTCAAAGGTCCACTCTGTACCACGTAGGCGATATCAACATCGCGTTCCCATTCCTGGCTATCTGAAGAAAATCGCCGATGGCACGGACAGTATTGCCATTCGGGAAGTTGAAGCAGCAGCGTTATCGTTGGGAATCATTGGCACTGAGGAGAGTCCACCGACAACTACTGCACTGGACGGGTGTCATGCCTATTCTCGCCATCGTCTTCAGCTATCCCCGTAACCAGTGCTTGCTGCTGTTAGCACCTTATTTCTGCGTGCGTTGGCCAACGGTCAGTGGACAGCATGGACGCGGTTGATTCGGCGCTAATGGCGGCGCGTGCCCAGTTCGCGATCACCATCAGCTTTCATATTGTGCTGGCAGCACTCACCATCGGTCTGGCCAACTTTTTGGTGGTGCTCGAAGCGCTTTGGCTGTGGCGTGGGCGACAGATTTACCTGGACGTTTATCGTTACTGGCTAAAAGTATTTGCCCTCACGGTGGCGGTGGGCACCGCTTCGGGCCTGATTCTGGAGTATCAGTTCGGGCTCAATTGGTCGCGGCTTTCGACTCAGGCGGGTGACATCCTCGGCCCCCTGATGTTCTACGAAGTGCTTGCCGCGTTTTTTCTAGAGGCTGGTTTTCTCGGCATCATGCTCTTCGGATTGAAGAAGGTCGGCCCGCGGATTCATTTCTTCGCCACCTGCGCGGTGGCCCTCGGATCGCTGATCAGTGCGTTCTGGATCCTGTCAGCCAATTCCTGGATGCAGACGCCTGCCGGTTACACCCTTGGCATCGATGGACGCTTTTTGGCCGAAGATTGGTGGGCGATTATCTTTAATCCATCGTTCCCTTATCGGCTTGTGCACATGACGTTGGCAGCGTTCCTTGGCACCGCCACGCTGGTGGCCGGTGTCAGCGCCTGGCAATTATTACAAGAGCCGCGCAATCCACGAACACGCCTTCAATACTCGATGGCGCTGTGGGCGATCGTCATGTGCTCACCTTTGCAAATCGCGGCGGGTCACCTTCATGGTTTGCACAGCCTTGAAGTTCAGCCACAGAAACTCGCCGCCATCGAAGCTTCCTGGACACGTCCGGCTGAGGGGGAGGGGGAACCACTGCGCTTATTCGCCATCCCGGACATGGCTCAGCGGCGCAACCATTGGGAGGTTGCGATTCCACGCATAGGTTCGCTGTACCTGCGGCATGACCTGAGTGGCACCATCGCCGCGCTGGATGAATTCCCTCCACAGGACATCCCGCCGGTGCCGGTGGTATTTTTTGCTTTTCGCGTCATGGTCGGTCTGGGCCTGTTGATGCTGGGGCAGGGGATAGCAAGTCTGGTAGTGCGATGGCGACGACGGTTATCCGCAGCGCGCTGGATGCTTCGATGGAGTGTGCTGATGGCCCCGGCCGGGTTTCTCGCGATGCTCAGCGGCTGGGTGGTGACCGAGGTGGGCCGCCAACCCTTCACCGTCTATGGATTGCTGCGTACGGCGGACAGTCTGTCGTCGGTGTCCCGACAGCAGGTGGTCGGGTCAACCTGGGTGATCCTGGCGTTTTATCTGCTGATATTCGGCGTTGGCCTCTGGGTGCTACTTCGAATACTGCGTGAGCCACCGCACAGGGACGAGCCCGGGCCGCAGCCTACCTTGGCTGACGAGACAGGGGATTCCTGAGGGCATGCACCATGTTTGATAATGACCTCTTGACACTGCTTAGTGCCGCGGCCCTCGGGTTCTCGGTATTGAACTATGTACTGTTGGACGGCACTGATCTGGGCGTTGGCGTACTGCTGGGCCTTACCCGCTGCAGCCAGCAGCGACGAGCCATGGCGGTGACCATTTTGCCGATTTGGGATGCCAATGAAACCTGGCTCGTACTAGGGGGTGGCGGGCTGTTTGCACTTTTTCCGCTGGCCTACGCCATCCTGCTGCCGGCGCTTTATCTGCCCTTTATTCTGATGTTTTTAGCGTTGATTCTTCGAGCGGTAGCGTTGGAGTTTCGTGACTACGCGAGCAGCGACATCATCAAGCGTGGCGTCGATGGCTTGCTGTTGGGCGGATCATTGCTCGCCGGTGGATCGCAGGGGATGGTGTTGGGTACGCTGGTACAGGGCGTACCCAATCAAGCCGGTCAGTACAGTGGTGACGGCTGGGAGTGGCTGACCCTGTTTGCGCTGTACTGTGGTGCAGTGCTCGTGGTGGGCTACACGTGGTTGGGCGCCTGCTGGCTTTACTGGCGTACTGAGGAACAACTCCAGCAACGATCAGGTCGTCAGGCGAAGGTGCTGGCCATCGTAACCGTGGTGCTGTTGACCGTGCTGGTTGCCTGGACAGCGACATTGGACACTCGATACGAGCATCGGCTTTCAGACCCTCTTTACTGGCTGCCGGCCGCAGCCTTTCTCATTGCACTGCTAATCAGCTTCATCTTGGGATTTCGAAGCCGCCGACACTATCTGCCACTGTTCGCTGCATTGGGAATCTTCGTTTTGGCGTTCGCATTGATGATCGCTGCGCTGTATCCGCTTATCGTTCCGCCGAATCTGACGTTGCAAGCTGCCGCCTCCAGTCCGACCAGCCAGCTGTTTATGCTGATCGGTTTCGCCGTGCTGATACCGGTGACGCTCCTATACAACACTTACGGTTTTAGCGTTTTTAGCGGCAAGGTTCACGCCAGTCGCGATTGACTGCTGCGCCAGGGGTGCCGACACGCTCCTATCCTCTGCCTCCTCTGTGTTTTTCATCCCCGACCACGGCGGAGTGTTCCTGTGGCCATCCCCCTGTTGCACACGATGCATTTCCATGCTGCATACACTTCACTGCTCTTTGCAGAGTTGCTATGTGACACTCCTCGAACTAATGACAAGACCGTTGCAGTAGTGGAGTTTGGTATGAGTTTGCTCGCTGATGATTTTGATGCTGTGGTTGCCTCGCGCAGGGCTGTGCGGGCTTTTTTACCGGCGCCTGTGTCGAGGAAGTTGATCAATGAAGTCATCGACATTGCTCGTTTAGCGCCAAGCAACTCCAACACCCAGCCCTGGTCCGTCCACGTAGTGACCGCAGAGCCGAAACGCGCCTTGAGCGCCGTGCTGGCGGCTGCCCACACCGACCCCGCCGCCGACCCGCTGGTGCATTTGCCGGACGACCTCGCGCAGAAGTTTCGCGAACGGCAGGAACATTTCGGTGCTCTGTTCTATGGCCTGCATCAGGTGGACAAGTGCGACAACGATGCCCGGGTTCGAGTGAGCGGATTGAATTTCGAGTTCTTTGGCGCACCGGTAGGGCTGATTTTTACAATCGATTCGAACCTGAAAAAATACAGTTGGCTCGACTACGGGCTGTTTCTGCAAACCTTGATGCTGGCTGCGCGGTCCCGTGGTTTATCGACATGCCCACAGGTTTCATTCGCTCGATTCCAGGCCCTGATCCGCGACTTCTTGCACCTGGATAACGGCCAGGAAATCGTTTGCGGCATGTCGTTGGGTTACGCCGATGAAACGGCACCGGTGAACTCCCTGCGCATGCCGCGAGAGACGTCGCAAGCCTTCACTCACTTCATGGGCTTCGAACAGTAGTCCATTTTTCCGGGACGCCACGCTCTATGCAGTCACCGGTCTATCGGTAACCGGCGTCCCCCACATGGCAACACGAGGTGTACATCAAGATGGCAGTAAGAGTTCTGGCCATATCCGGCAGTGCCCGCAAGGGTTCGTTGAATCAAAAACTTCTGAATGTCGCTGTGCAGGGCGCATTGGCCGCAGGCGCTGAAGTGACGGTGGTTTCATTGAGTGATTATCCGCTGCCTTTTTTCGACAGCGAGCTTGAGAGAGAGCAGGGCGTCCCTGCCCATGCCCTGGATCTGCAGAAACTGTTCAGTGAGCATGATGCGTTGCTGGTGGCCTCTCCGGATTACAACGGCGGCTACACGGCATTGTTGAAAAACGCCATCGACTGGATGAGCCGACCTACGCCTGAAAAAGTGTCCGGTCTGGCATTGTTCGCCAACAAGGCGACGGCGGTGATTTCGGCATCACCCGGTCCCATGGGCGGCATTCGTTCAATGTTGGCTATGCGCAGTGTATTGGAAAAGCTCGGCGCCCTGTTGATCCCTCAAACCTTCACCCTGGGGCTCGCCCACCAGGCCTTTGTCGAGAATGACCAGCTTGGCAATCCGCAGGTGGAAAGTGAAGTGAAGGCCATCGGCGCTGCCTTGGTCAGGTTCTCCGGCGCTCTTCGCGCAGCCTGACCCGACCTGAGCAAGGACGTTGCCACGAACGGCCTTGCTCAGTCTTGCAAGCGAGAGATTTCCTGCGCCGCCGCACTGATTTGTCCATGAAGCCAGCGTTGGGCCGGATCATTGTCATTACTGCTGTGCCAGATCATATCCAGCTGCTGGCGCGCAACAGGGTAGGGCAATGGCTTGATCATGAATCCCAGGGTTCTGGCGAATGTCCTGGCCAAGGGGCGCGGGACGATCGCCAGCAACTCGCTGCCTTCCAGAAGCATCGGCAACGCCAGAAAATGTGGCAGCACGATTTGCCGACGCACCGATAATCCCGCTTCTGCCAATGCTTGCTCCAGAGCATTGCGATCGTACATTTGCGCCTGCCGCGCCAACCCCCTTTCAAGTATGTAGCCACTGAGCATCCCTTCACCTTCGCCTCCCAGAGATACAACAGCCAGCGGATACCTGGCCAGATCCTCAATCTGCAACGCTTTGGCTCCGATCGGGTGCCCACCGCTACAGATGAACACTTCATCCTGAAACAGCACGGGCTTGGTGCGAAACCGCTCGGGTGCACTGCGAAAAGTGCCTATCGCGACATCGATCCGTCCCAGGTCGATCTGCTCGGCGAGGTCCAGCCGAGTCGCTGGCGTGATCGATAGATCGATACCCGGAGCCGCCGTCGATAACTGATGGTTGAGTGGCGGCAGCAGCGTTGCCGAAACGTAGTCGTTCGCGGCGATAACAAAGGAGCGACTGACACTCTCCGGTTTGAAAGAAGACGCTGCCTGGGTCAGCGTTTTACTCATGCTGTGCAGCGCTGCGCGAAGCGGTCCGCTGATCTCGATCGCATAGCTGGTAGGGGTCATCCCTTTTCCGGTACGGACAAAAATTTCCTGAGCCAGTCCTTCTCGCAAACGGGACAGCGCATGACTGACGGCGGACTGACTCAAATGCAGGCGTTGGCTGGCTCGAAGCACGCTGCGTTCTTCCATGACGGCATCGAAGACTCTAATCAGATTCAGATCCAGCTTGTCGAAAGTAATCATGGCGGAACATTCCGGATGGCGCGCGTTAGCTAATAATTTGAGGCCATACATCAAGCATTTGCAAGCGTGTATCGAAGTCGGCCAGGGATGAATGTCATGCATTAAGACACTGCAGAACGTTCGCTTTTTTCCCCGATACAAGTATGGGAGAGTGTAAAAAACTTTAAACCAATGAGCGTCTGTCAATGAAAAAGCGTGATGAGCTGATAAATCTTTGTATTGAGTTTCTTTCCAAAATTAAAGATAAAACGGCCGGTGCCACTATCGAACAATGGCTGAACGATACTTATGGGCCGGACAGTGAGACCTATCAGCGAATTGCAGACTTGGTGATTGAAGGGGTGGCGCAAGGATGGGCGGCCAACACTGAAATCAGTGGCCCGCATTATCGTCGCAGCCGACTGTGCGAACCGTGTGCGGAAACTTTCTACTTCAGCATCACGGCCGTCTATATGGACAGCAAAGGGCATGAGCTGGACAACCACCAGCGCACTTTCCGCGGTGATTATCACTGCCATCCCTATGGTGAGTTGAACATGGTGATTCCACTGGATGAGGGTGCCGTATTGGCGGGGGCCCGGGGGGGGGGGGGGGGGGGGGGGGGGGGTGCCGGGCCCCCCCCCCGGGTGTCGGCGCCGGGGGGGGGGGGGGGGGCGCGGGCGGCCGCGG
>DQGF01000502.1:11625-11789 GCA_003525045.1 Pseudomonas sp.
GGCTGGACTGCGCCAGCCCCCGCAAGCCATCACTTTCCAGAAGTGAAGGGCGGCGCATTGATTGCCTTCTTCTTCCTGCCCGCCGGCCGCATTTCCTATGACTTCCAGGCCCAAGGCTAGTTGCATGGAGGTGGCGTATCGTTTTTCGGAACCGCAATTAAAGT
>DQGF01000502.1:12109-12659 GCA_003525045.1 Pseudomonas sp.
GAATTCATTCGGCCATTGGCATTCATCGATGGCCTCGACCAGCCGGGACTGGCTGTTTGACCGGGGCTCGTTGACTCATCGCCTGAA
Source organism: Pseudomonas sp. (assembly GCA_003525045.1). Lineage (GTDB taxonomy): Bacteria > Pseudomonadota > Gammaproteobacteria > Pseudomonadales > Pseudomonadaceae > Aquipseudomonas. The sequence continues at coordinate 12,197 of DQGF01000502.1, forward strand.
AGTGCTGTCGGACGATGAGTTCAAGGTCATTCTCTTGCGTGAAGAGGCTGGGCCGATCCTGCCGGAAGAATGCCGGTTACTGGGACTGCAATCCGGGGTGATGGGCTGGATACGCGAGGTCTACCTGGCCGGTTTCGGTCGACCGTGGATTTATGCAAGGTCGGTCATTAATCATCGTGGTGCCGAGCGCAGTGATTCGGCGTTACTTCAACTAGGCAATGTGCCGCTCGGAAGTCTGTTATTCGGCGATACACCCTATCAGCGCAGTGAAATAGAAGTGTGTCGTTATCGGGATGCCAGTAATGCCAGCAGTCGACCTGCTTATCCATTATGGGCCAGACGCTCTGTCTTCAGTCGTGGGCCGACAGGTGTTCTGGTCCATGAAATGTTCTTGCCAGCACTGTGGGAGGAGTTGAGTTAGAAAAGCACCAACAAAACTGAAAGCCCATTTTAATAAAAAAAA
>DQGF01000502.1:12974-13244 GCA_003525045.1 Pseudomonas sp.
AAAAAAAATAGGTATCCAGATGAGCGCTTGTCAATATGCGCGCAGACTTCCCCTGCGCGCCACGTTTGCTGTTTCCATCTGCGCATTGAGTGTTTACTCCGGTTGCGCTAATGCTGTGGATGCTTCGCCGGGCGCCTATATACCCATGCCCGCAGGAAGCAATCTCGCCATGTTGTATCTGGGTGGCGGCAAGGCCGGTGAATTTCAGCCGGTTCATGGCAAGGCCATCAGCAAAGACACCGAGCTTAAAACCCATACCGGGCTCATACG
>DQGF01000508.1 GCA_003525045.1 Pseudomonas sp.
CGGCGTTCCGACGAAAGCGGTTTGTCAGTCAACGTAGATGGTGACTGGCCTACCGCTTTCGCGAGCAAGCCCGCTCCCACAGGGGATCGTGGTTTTCAGTGAGTGCGGGCTACCGCGAACTCACTCAGCTCGACCAGTGCATCGCGGTATTCGCTGGCGGGCAGCGCGTCGAGGCATTGGATTGCGCGAGCCACATATTGCCGTGCAAGCTGCGCGGTGTACTCGAGGGAACCTGACGCTTCAACGGCTTCGCGAATGCTTTCCAGGTCTTCGATGCCGCCTTTCTGGATAGCCTTGCGCACCAGCGCCGCCTGTTCCGGCGTACCTTCACGCATCGTGTAGATCAGCGGCAGGGTAGGCTTGCCTTCGGCCAGATCGTCACCGACGTTCTTGCCGAGGGTTTCTGCGTCCCCTTTATAGTCCAGCAGGTCATCGACCAATTGGAAGGCTATGCCCAGGTGATCGCCGAAGGTTCGCAGCGCTTCAGCCTGTTCCGGTGTGGCTTGGCACAGGGCCGCGGCACTGTGAGTCGAGGCTTCGAAGAGCATCGCGGTCTTGCCGCGAATGACTTCCATATAGGTTTCTTCAGTGGTGCTGGCGTCGCGAACCTTCGACAGCTGCAACACTTCACCTTCCGCGATGATCCGCGTGGCTTGCGAAAGGATCTTCATCACTGGCATGGAGCCCAGTTCGACCATCATTTCGAAAGAGCGCGAATACAGGAAGTCGCCCACCAGCACGCTCGGAGCGTTGCCCCACATGGCGTTGGCGGTCGAGCGGCCGCGGCGCATGCCGGACATGTCGACCACGTCGTCATGCAGCAGGGTAGCTGTGTGCAGGAATTCAATGGTCGCGGCCAGCAGGCGCAGGTCATCGCCTTCGCGACCCAGGGCCTTGCCACACAGCAGCACCAGTAGGGGACGCAGGCGTTTACCGCCGGCGGAGGTAATGTAATCGCCGATTTTCGATACCAGCGGCACGCGGGAAGTCAGCTGCTTCTTGATGATGCCGTCGACGGCGTTGAAATCGTCCGCCACCGCGCGGTAGAAAGCTTGGGGTTGCATCAGCGACAGTTGCTCCAGAAGGGTTGCGCGGCATGCTAGGACCCACGTCGGCGGGTGTCAAGGTACGATGGACGGCCTCTTGCATCGCCCCGGCAGCTTGCGTACAATCGCGCACCCTGAACTTCCTGGGCAGCACCTGCCTTACGCAATTGCAAACGGGCCTTCCAGCCTTATGCAGCCATGCCAGCCAATACCTCTTCTTATAAAGAGCTGGGTGAGCAGGATTATCGGAGAAATACCATGTCTTATGCAGTAATCGTTACTGGTGGCAAGCAGTACAAAGTTGCTCCAGGTGAATACCTGAAGATCGAAAAACTGGAAATCGCTACCGGCGAATCCGTTACTTTTGATCGCGTTCTGTTGGTTGCCAATGGCGACGACGTGAATATCGGCGCTCCAGTTGTTCCTGGCGCTACCGTTGTGGCTGAAGTGATCTCCCAAGGTCGTCACGATAAAGTCCGCATCATCAAGTTCCGTCGCCGTAAGCACCACATGAAGCGTATGGGCCACCGCCAGTGGTACACCGAGATCAAAATCACCGGTATTCAGGCTTAATTTCAGCCTAATTCCTCACTAGGAGAATTGAACTCATGGCACACAAAAAAGCTGGTGGTAGTACCCGTAACGGTCGCGACTCAGAAGCCAAACGCCTTGGCGTGAAGATGTATGGCGGCCAGGTTATCATTCCGGGCAACATCATCGTGCGTCAGCGCGGCACCCAATTCCACGCTGGCTACGGCGTTGGCATGGGCAAAGATCACACTCTGTTCGCTAAAATCGACGGCGTGATCAAGTTCGAAGTAAAAGGCGCCTTCGGTCGTCGTTACGTAAGCATTGTCCCGAAGACTGACGTCGTCGCGGCATAATTACGTGGTTGCTGGAAAAGCCCTGTCTTGCGACGGGGCTTTTTCGTTTGTGGGGTGAGTCTCTTGCAAAGCTGTTTGTAATGGGCTCCAGCGCTGGATTTGCGGTCGTTGATTGAGGTCGCTGCGCTCATTTTTGCAAGAGTCTTATGTCTTGGTTTTTTCGGCTCGTCCGTATGGCGAGAGGCGTTTTGTTATGAAGTTTGTTGATGAAGTATCGATTCGAGTAAAGGCCGGTGACGGCGGCAACGGTTGCATGAGCTTCCGTCGCGAAAAATTCATTGAAAACGGTGGCCCGAACGGCGGCGACGGTGGTGATGGCGGCTCGGTTTACATGATCGCCGACGAAAACCTCAACACCCTGGTGGATTACCGTTACACCCGGCACTTCGATGCCGAGCGTGGCTCCAACGGCGGCAGTACCGACTGCACAGGTAAAAAAGGTGAAGAGCTGGTACTGCGTGTGCCGGTCGGCACGACCGTCATCGACTCCGCTACTCAAGAGGTGATTGGCGACCTGACCAAGGCTGGCCAGCGCCTGCTCGTGGCTCACGGCGGCTGGCACGGTCTGGGCAACACCCGTTTCAAATCCAGTACCAACCGTGCTCCGCGTCAGACCACTCCGGGCAAGCCGGGTGAGGCGCGTGATCTGAAGCTGGAAATGAAGGTGTTGGCTGACGTGGGTCTGCTGGGCCTGCCGAACGCCGGCAAAAGTACTTTCATTCGCTCGGTGTCGGCCGCCAAGCCGAAAGTCGCCGACTACCCGTTCACCACGCTGGTGCCAAACCTGGGCGTGGTCAGCGTCGATCGCTGGAAGAGTTTCGTGGTGGCGGACATTCCGGGCCTGATCGAAGGTGCTTCTGATGGCGCGGGCCTGGGGATTCGTTTCCTCAAGCACTTGTCGCGTACCCGTTTGCTGCTGCATCTCGTGGACATGGCGCCGCTGGATGACGCCAGTGCACCGGATGCCGCTGAAGTGATTGTCAGCGAACTGACCAAGTTCAGCCCGTCGCTGGCTGAGCGTGATCGTTGGTTGGTGCTGAACAAGTGCGACCAGATCCTTGAGGAAGAGCACGATGCTCGCGTCAAGGAAATCGTTGATCGCCTGGAATGGACCGGTCCGGTCTACGTGATCTCGGCCATTTCCAAGCTCGGCACCGAGCGTCTGTGCCACGACATCATGCGATACATGGAAGATCGTGCTGACCGTCTGGCTAACGACCCGGCCTACAAAGAAGAGCTGGCCGAGCTCGATCAGCGCATCGAAGACGAAGCCCGTGCTCAGCTGCAGGCCCTGGACGACCAGCGTGCCCTGCGCCGTAGCGGCGTGAAGTCGGTCCATGACATTGGCGACGATGATTGGGACGAAGAAGATGTGGATGACGAAGACGGTCCGGAAATCATTTACGTGCGAGACTGATTCGTTGCGATAAACTTAAGCGCCGCTCACTAGAGCGGCGTTTTAGTATCTGGAAATCGGTAGTCACGAATAACGTTACGGGTAGCGCTGGGTCGCGCTGTCCTCAAGCTAAGGTTGAAGATGATGCGGAGCAAGGTGGCAGGTGCGCAGCGTTGGGTCGTGAAGATCGGCAGCGCTTTGCTGACGGCGGACGGCAAGGGTCTGGATCGCGCGGCAATGGGTGTCTGGGTCGAGCAGATGGTGGCTTTGCATGAGGCTGGCGTCGAACTGGTGCTGGTGTCCTCTGGGGCGGTGGCTGCCGGGATGAGTCGCCTGGGCTGGACTGTGCGGCCCAGTGCGATGCACGAGCTTCAGGCGGCTGCTGCCATCGGCCAGATGGGCCTGGTGCAAGCGTGGGAGTCGAGCTTTGCCGAGCATGGCCGGCATACCGCGCAGATTCTCCTGACGCACGATGACCTGTCTGACCGCAAGCGCTACCTGAATGCCCGCAGCACCTTGCGTGCGCTGGTCGAGCTCAAGGTTATCCCGGTCATCAACGAGAACGACACGGTGGTCACCGACGAGATCAAGTTCGGCGACAACGACCGGCTCGCCGCGCGCGTCGCCACCATGGCGAGCGCCGATCTGCTGATCCTGCTGTCCGACATCGATGGCCTCTATGACGCGCCGCCCGGCGCCAATCCCAACGCCAAACTGATTCCGATCGTCGAATCCGTCACCTCGGAGATCGAAGGCATGGCGGGCGCGGCCGAATCCGAATTGTCGCGCGGCGGCATGTTCACCAAGATCGAGGCGGCAAAGATCGCGACCTCAGCCGGCACCCACATGCTGATCGCGTCGGGCAAGATCGAGCATCCGCTGCGGGCGATCGCCGACGGCGGGCGCTGCACCTGGTTCCTGACCCCCGCCAATCCCGTCACCGCGCGAAAACGCTGGATCGCCGGCTCGCTGGAGCCGAAGGGCACGCTGACCATCGATGCCGGCGCGGTCGCCGCACTCCGGGCCGGAAAAAGCCTGCTGCCGGCCGGCGTGATCCGGATCGACGGCCAGTTCGCCCGCGGCGACGCGGTGGTGGTGCGCGGCCCCGATACCCATGAGATCGGCCGCGGCCTCGTCGCCTATGACGCCGAGGACGCCGAGAAGATCAAGGGCCGCTCGTCGCCGGATGTGATGACGATCCTCGGCATCAGCGGTCGCGCGGAAATGATCCACCGCGACGATCTCGTGGTTGGCCCGAGCGGCGGCTTTTCCGCGAGCTAGGCCAATGGCCGACTGCCACGAGCCGGCCGCAAGTACCCGCGAGATTGGCAACGCCCCCCGGCCATGCCCCCTCGGCGCCTCGCAAAACGCTGATTTCCGTGCTAGGGCATCGTCTTAACTGATACTGGAACCGACATGAGCGCGCCGCTGAAGGCGATCGACGGCAACGCCGATTTGCCGGCCCTGATGACCGACCTTGCCACCCGCGCGCGCGCCGCCGCGCGGGTGCTGGCGCTTGCGCCGCCGGAGCAGAAGGATCGCGCGCTGGAGGCCATCGAGCGGGCGATCCGCGCCAACTCAGCAACGATTCTCGCGGCCAATGCCGAGGACGTTGCGGAAGCGCGCGCCACTGGCGCGACCTCCGCCTTCATCGATCGCCTGACGCTGACGCCAGCGCGGATCAATTCCATGGCCGACGGCGTAGCCACGGTGCGCGGCATTCCCGATCCGATCGGCGCCGTCACCGAGAGCTGGCAGCGGCCGAACGGCATGACCATCGAGCGCGTGCGGGTGCCGCTCGGCGTCGTCGCGGTGATTTTCGAAAGCCGCCCCAACGTCGCCGCCGACGCCGGCGTGCTGTGCCTGAAATCCGGCAACGCGGTGATCCTGCGCGGCGGCTCCGACAGTTTCCGCTCCTGCCGCGCGATCCACGACTGCCTGGTGCAGGGACTGCGCGAGGCCGATCTGCCTGAAGCGGCGATCACGCTGGTGCCGACCCGCGACCGCGCCGCGGTCGGGCTGCTGCTGAGCGGCCTCAATGGCGGCATCGACGTGATCGTGCCGCGCGGCGGCAA
>DQGF01000112.1 GCA_003525045.1 Pseudomonas sp.
TAGCCGCACTGGAAGGCGTCATGGTCGATGAAGGCCTGTTGCAGAGGATGCAGCGCACCATCCCCGGCAAGTCCTTCGACGGTCGTGACCTCCGAGCCGTCCTTCATGACAGCGAGCGTCAGGCAGGAATTGATCCGCCGCCCGTCCACCAGCACCGTGCAGGCGCCGCAGACACCGTGTTCGCAACCGACATGGACACCGGTGGCACCGAGGTCGTGGCGCAGGAAGTCGCAGAGTTGGGTCCGCGGTTCAGCCAGCGCTTCGCGGGAGCGGCCATTGAGTTCCAGGCGAATCGGAAAGGTTTGGTCGGCAGTTACACGCATGTTCAGACTCCTTCGATCAGCTGATGACCCAGCTCGCGAATCAGTTGGCGGCGATAGGCAGCGCTGGCCTGCACGTCGTCCTGTGCATCGAGCGACCAGGCGGTTTGATTGAGCGCGTCTGGCAGCGCCGCACCACGTGGCAGGCTGCGACGTTGCGGACGGTCGGCGACCCCGCCGATGCCGAGTTCGACCTGGTCCGTGCCGATGGCCGCGGCCAGGGAGACAATTGCAAAGTCGCCGTGACGCATGGCGATTTCGCGGAAGCGATAGGTGATGCCTTCGCGCTTGAGCGGAAAACGCACCTCGACGACCAGTTCATCCGCACGCTTGTCGGTGGTGAGAATGCCTTGGAAGAAGTCGGCAGCCTTGACGATGCGCTTGCCTTTTTTCGACTCGAGAACGATCTCGCCGCCCAGCGTCACCAGGCACAGCGGCAACTCGGCGCTCGGGTCGGCATGAGCCACCGAACCGCAGACTGTGCCGCGATTACGCGTCTGGAAGTGACCGATCCAGGGCATCGCCAGTGCCAATAAAGGCACCTCGTCCATCAGGGTCGAACGCGCCAGCAACTGCGCCTGTCGTACCCCGGCACCTACGGCCAGACAATCCTTGCGCAGTTCGATATAGGCCAGCTCAGCCACATGATTGATATCGATCAGCAACTTGGGTTGAGCCAGGCGCATGTTCAGCACCGCCATCAGCGATTGGCCACCGGCGATGATGCGAGCTTCCTGGCCGTACTCGGCGAGCAACTCAACCACCTGACGACGGGTGTCAGCCCGAACGTAATCGAAAGCAGCCGGTTTCATTGCGCACCTCCCTTGCCAAACAGCGCGCCAAGCGAGGCACGCAATCGCGCCCACCAGCCGGTGGAGATGGCTTGGCCGCTGACCCGTTGCGACAGGCGAGTAAAGATTTGTCCGATGATCACTTTCGAGGCCCCTTGCAACATACGGCCGCCGACCGCGGCGACTTTGCCGCTGACCGCCACCTGGTATTGGTATTCCAGACGTGTGTGGCCATTTTCCAGTTCGACGAAACGCACCTTGGCCTGACCCTGGGCCGAGCCCATCGAGCTGCTGCCGGAACCGGACAGACGCAATGAATGCGGCGGGTCCAGATCACTCAGGGCAACCTTGGCCTCGAAGCGCGCACGGATCATGCCGACACCGACGGTGACGTCTGCGCGGTAACGGTTTTCGCCTTCAAGCACGAGGTCGTGACAACCGGGAATGATCGCCGCCAGCGTCTGCGGGTCGAGCAAGGTATCGAAGACCTGTTGCGGCGAAGCAGGAATCACCACCGAGTCGTTGGCCCGCAGTGCCGGTCCACCAGCAGGTGCTGCGTCCAGGTTTTCATCGGGCTCCATACCGGCGGGCCGTGGCGGCTCGTCGATCCCGATTAGCGTGCGTACTTTCGATGGCGTCAGTGGCAGACGGATGTCCGAGCGACCGAGGGCGTCGGCCACCGCGTTGGCGATGCACACCGGCGTGCTCATATTGTTGCCCTCGCCCACACCCTTGGCGCCCAGCGGGGTGAATGGCGATGGCGTTTCCATGTGCAGGATCACCGGTTCGATCACTTCCGGTGCGGTCGGCACCAGATAGTCGGCGAAGGTTCCGGAGAGGAAGCTGCCGTCCTCGCCATAGGCGAATTCTTCCATCAGCGCCGCGCCGAGGCCTTGGGTGAAGCCACCACGAATCTGGCCATCGACCAGCGCCGGGTTGAGCAGGCGGCCGGCGTCATGGCAGGTGACGTAGCGATCGATGTGGATCTCGCCGGTCATGCGGTCGATTTCCAGACCACAGATGTCGAAGACAAAGCCGTAGCACAGCGAGCTATTGACCTGATCCTGGTCGTCCGGTGCCACCAATTGCGGCGGGCTCCAGAAGGCGGTTTCGCGCAGACCGCCGCTTTCACCTTCCGGCAGCAGGCCCGGCGACCAGTGGGTCGCACCGGCAATCCGATGGAATGGCGCCACCGCCCCGCCATTGACGACAAAAATCTTGCCGCCCGCGAAACGAATATCTTCGGGACTGGCCTGCAATTGCTCGGCGGCAATCGCGGCGAGGCGATCGCGGATCTTCAGCGCCGCCTTGTAGACGGCGCCTGCCACGGCACCGGCGAAGCGGCTGGAATAGTTGCCAGAGGCAATCGACCAAGCGTCCTTCTGGGTATCCAGCTCGACGTTGACCACGATGGATTCCAGCGCAACCCCAAGCACTTCGGCGACGACCTGCGCCACGGTAGTTTGATGGCCCTGCCCTTGCGGTGCCGAGGACACGTGCACACTGACGTCACCCAACGGGCCGACGTTGATGGTTGCGGTTGCGACAGCGCCGTTTTTCGGACCGGCCTTGCGCCGCTCTTCGGGTGTCATCGCGGTTGTGATGTATCCCATGTTGGAAATCGATGGTTCGATGACTGCGGCATAACCAATGCCATAGATTCGGCCTTCGGCACGCGCCTGATCACGACGTTTGAGCAACTCGTCGAGACCACCATCAGCCGCCGCCAAGGCAATGCCTGCCTGGTAATTGCCGGAGTCGAGCAACGCACCGGCGGCCGCGCGATAAGGGAAGGCATCGGCCGGCACCAGGTTGCGGCGGATCACGTCCAACGGATCAAGCTTCAACTGCACGGCGATGTGTTGCAGCAGCCGCTCCAGGGCGAAATACACCTGCGGGCCACCAAAACCACGGTTCAGGCCGGAAGGGGTTTTGTTGGTCAGCACCACTCGGTTGCGCACTTGCAAATTGCGGATCGCGTAGGCACCCGTCAGGTTGCCGTGCATGCGGTAGAAAGTCGCCGGTTCGGGCGCTCTCAGGTAGGCACCACAATCGTCGATCTGGTCATAACGCAAAGCGGTGATGCGGCCATCTGCTTCTACTGCCGCTTCAATTTCGGTCACCCGATTGGTCGCCGAAGAAGCCCCCTGAAGATGTTCCAGACGGTCCTCGACCCACTTCACCGGTGCGCCGACCTTGCGTGACGCCAGGCCCATCATCACCACGTAAGGGAAAACCCCTTGCTTGATGCCAAAGCTGCCGCCGGAATCTTTCGGTGTGCGCAAACGCAAACGGTTGCCGGGCACATTCAGTGCACGGGCCATAACCGTGTGCAACGCATAGGGGCCCTGGAAATTGGCCAGCACGTCATAAATGCCGGTGGCGCGCTCGTACTGAGCCAGCACCACATAGCATTCAATGGGTGTGCAGGAACTGCGCGGAAACTTCACTTTGAGCGAGACCTTGTGCGGCGCCTGCTCGAACGCCTGCTCCGGCTCGCCATAACGAAAGTGCCGTTCGTTGACCACGTTGCTGCCGACTGCTTCGTGCAGGATCGGCGCCTGCTCGGCGGTGGCCAGTTCGGGATCGATGATCGGGGGCAGCGGCTCGTATTCAACACGCACACCTTCGATGGCGTCCTCGGCCAGATAGCGGCTCTCAGCGATCACCACGGCCACCGGCTCTCCGACGTAGCGCACCTTGTCCACGGCGACGCACCAGTGCTCCATCGGCTGACGCACACCCACCGGGAACGGCAGCGCCCAGCGTTTGACGTCTTCGCCGACCAGCACGCCGTGCACGCCTTTCATCAGCAGCGCTCTGGTAAAGTCCACCGAGGTGATCCGCGCATGAGCGTGGGGTGAACGGATGATCGCCGCATGTAGCGTACCCGGAGGGATCGCAGCGTCATCGGCATAGCAACCGAGGCCGCGCAACAATGCGGCGTCCTCGACACGGGTCTGACGGGCGCCGATGTGGCCGGTCTGGCCTTCGGTAGCAGGTTGGAAACTAGTCATTTTTTCGCGGCTCTTGTTGTTATGCAGCGCGATAGCGTTAGAGCCGAGTGTGCGAGAAAGGCGCAGGGAGCGCCTTGCCTGGGGAGAGGGAGTTCTGCGTTGGGGTCTGAAAATTTGCCTTAGCGTCTGATTTTCAGGACTGGGACCAGACAGAATTGCCGGTCAGGGATGGGACGCGGGATGGCTCAGGAAAGCTTCGATTTCTGCATAGGGCATCGGCTTGGCAAAGTAATACCCCTGAAAAATATCGCAACGACTGCCCTTCAGGAAATCCACCTGAGACGCAGTTTCCACGCCTTCGGCGACCACCGTCAGGCTGAGGTGATGGGCCATGGAAATGATGCCTTGGGTGATCGCTGCATCGTGATGGTCGGTGGTAATTTCCTGGATGAACGAGCGGTCAATCTTGATCTTGTCGATGGGCAACCGCTTGAGGTAGCTGAGGCTGGAGAAACCGGTGCCGAAATCATCGAGCGCAATGCGTACACCTAGGGCCTTGAGCCGGTGCAACGTGTCGATTGCCTGTTCAACGTTATGCAGCAAGAGCGACTCGGTAATCTCCAGTTCCAACTGCCCGGCGCTAAGCCCGTGCTTGCTCAGCACTGTCTGGATACACTCAACGAACTGGCGACGCTGGAAATGTATCGGTGAAATGTTCACGGCCATCGACAGGCCCGTAATGCCTTGCTCACCAAGCTGACGCAGTTGCGCGCACGCGGTGTCGAGTACCCAAAGGCTCAGCGGGATGATCTGACCGCTGTCTTCGGCCACCGGTACAAACACGGCTGGCGAGATAAAGCCTTTTTCCGGATGCTCCCAGCGCAGCAGCGCCTCGATCCCGATCACCCGGCCAGTACGCGCTTCTATCTGCGGCTGATAATGCAGGTTGAGCGACTGGCGTTCGATGGCCTTCTGCAGGTCGTTGCGTAGGCTCGCGTGCTCGCAAACGCGCTGATTAAGATCGCTGGTGTACCACTGAAAGTTGTTGCGCCCTTGCTGCTTGGCTTTGTACATGGCCATGTCAGCCTGCTGGATCAGCTGCATCGGCTGCTCGATGTGACCATCGCTCAGGGTGATGCCGATACTTGCACTCACGTGCAGGTCAATGCCCTGGATGCAGTAGGGTCTGGCAATGCTGGCCATCAATCGCTCGGCCACCGGTACAACGTCCTTATCACGAAGCAAGTCCGGAAGCAGAACGATAAATTCGTCACCGCCCATGCGCACGATGGTATCGCCGGGACGAACCTGCTGGCTCATACGCTGCGCCACCTCAATCAGCACTTGATCGCCGAAGTAGTGCCCGATCGAATCGTTGATGGATTTGAATCCATCCAGATCAATGCACATCACCGCCAGACGACGCTTACGCCGACGACTGATGTGACAATCCAGAATAAGCCGGTCTTCAAGAGATACACGGTTAAGCAAACCGGTCAGCCGGTCATGGCTGGCGTTGAAGCTCAATTGGCGCTCGTAATGCTTCTGCTCGCTGATGTCCCGGGCAATGCCAAATACCCCGACGATCTCTCCGTTGACCATGATCGGCAGGTTAGAGATGTCCATGGTCAACAGTTTTTCACTCTCGTCGAGAACCCGTGCCTCGAAGCGTTGAGGCTCTCCGGCGCGGGCTGCGGAAAAATGCTGACTGACCCGTTCCAGGTCCTCTTCGAGCACCAGATGGGAAAAGTGATGACCAATGAAATCGGTTGCAGTGTGCGGTTTTAGCTTCAGGCCTGCTGGATTCACACTCTGGATGTTGCCGGCCAGATCGAGGGCGAACACCGGGTTGGGGTTGTAGGTAAACAATGAACGAAAACGTTGTTCGCTTGCCTCCAGACGTTGGCCGTCACGCTCATGGCGGATCGCAATGGCCGCCAGCTGCGCCGCGCAGGTCAGCCGTTGAATCTGCGCCTCATTCGGCCCATTTGCCCGAGCCTGGTACAGCGCAAACGTCCCTAACACGCAGCCCTGATGCGAGAATAACGGCAACGACCAGCAGGAGCGCAGATTGTGCCCCAGCGCCAGACTCCGAAAACGCTCCCAGCTCGGATCCTGGGCAATGTCTACGGTGACCACCAACTCGCGCCGGAATGCTGCGGTGCCGCAGGTCCCTTCCTGTGGACCAATGGGCATGCCATGGATCGCCTGACTGTATTCAGGCGGTAGACCAGGCGCCGCACCGGTCAGCAGATGCTTGCCCTCCGCATCGGTGAGCAGTATCGAACAAAGCGTGTCAGGATCTTGTGCGTCGAGCATCAAACAGATGGCGGCAAGAATGTCGTCCAGTTGATGATTGGTCGCGATCATGCCGAGAATGTCACGCTGCGACTCGGGGAGAGCCACGCTGTGAAAGCTCGTGCGGCGGGTATTCATGGTGGTTCCTGAGGACTGCCGAGACCATCCGATCTTCAAAGAGTCTGGAAAAGTGGGCGGCCGGGCGCAGTCCGCTCGCACTCCGGTCGCGCACTTTATAAAGCACCGACCTAGCTACAAAAAAGACTCAGATCCACGATAGAAAACCGTATCAGATTGGCCCATTCGGCTGGCTTCGCTGCCCTTGAGTCGGGGCAAAATTTCTTGCCGCTCCAGGAACACCTTGGATAAAACCGGAGACACGACAACTACCCTGACACCGGGGGAAAGACGAAAATGCCGAGTTGCAGCGTCGTTTTAACAAGGACCTACCCTGCACTTGGCAAGACGTCAGTCAGCAATGATTGCGAGCACGATATTCAACGGGAACGGGGGACGCAGGACGGGGAACAGATTTATTTTCAAGCGAGCGCAGAAATCAGGCGTGCAATCATGTTTGCTCGCAAATTAAACGTCCGCGGAAGGCGCGTGTTTAAGCGTCCTACTGCTTACCTCCTGAAAGCTACAAGACCTTGCGTCGTTGCCTACGGTTACGCCAGAATCCGCCGGCTTGTGCGCCTTG